>JBHLMB010000112.1:0-6016 GCA_048938565.1 Promethearchaeota archaeon
ATCGTAATAATTCCCGATGTCAAGTGAGCTCCAATGAATAGGTGGAATAAATACGATTTCCAAATATTTGATCTGTACTTCATTATTTGACTAACCAGCTCGGGTTGACTAATGGGATTTTTTTCATTATTTTCTTTAAGATCTAACATTTTTTCATCAATTTATTTTTTTTTTCCTCCTTTATCTTGCTTGAATAAAAACCATGTGATTGTTAGCGATGTTTCCAGAATCTTTCACATTTGAAACGAATCAAGTGATAAGTCAATTATTTACAAAATTTGCATAGAATGCAAAAAAAAAAGTCGTAATGTCGATATGCGCTGGATTCAAAGATGGAGAGCAAGTAATTGGTTTAGTACTTTAAGGTTCGCATGGTATTTAGCTCACAGGTTATGAATGCGAGTGAAAGCGGAAATTTGAATGATTTCTCTAAAACAATATTTCTAAATACCATTTTGCAATCAACATTTTTTTTATTATAATTAGCAATAAAGTATTTTTTATAAATCTATTCAATGATCTAAAAGTTTTGGCAAAAGAATGGGAAAATAATGGGAATAATGATGTCCATTGTAAATTAAAATTATGATCCATTGAATAGAAGCTCGTTTTAATACCAATTTATATGAATTTCCTTTTCGTCTATTTTTTCTCTCAGAAATTCGACGATATTTTTCTTCCTTTCATCGTCTATAGCAAAAACATAATATTGAGCTGGTATTCGCGCTATGGAATATATTTGGACGACATCAGGTTTGATTTTTTTGATTGCTTCAGAAAGCATTCTAATGTTTTCTTTGTTTTCATTAGAAATGATATTCTTCTTGTAGGAATTATAGATCAAGCATTGGATGGCTAACTTATTTTTTTTTGGCATTTTTGCTTTTAACTTACTTAAGGAGTCGATTATTTCATTAATATTTGGGCTTCCTTTATGTGGGCGATTAGTCCTAATGAAATCATCTTCGGTCGCAGCATCTAACTTTGCTAAGACGAGCTCAAATTGCCTCACACGCTCTCTTATTTCCTCGGCATATAGCGTGCTGGAGTTAGTAAAAAGAGTCAACTGAGGTTTTTCATTTGTCCATTTGAACTTGTCCCTGACCTCTTTGGCTATATTTAGGAATTCCAAGATGTTTTCGTTAAGAGTTGGCTCCCCGTTATAGCCAAAGGTAATGGAATTTAAGTGGGGAACATGCTTTAAAATATCCATTAATTCCTTCCTAAAATTATGAGACGGTGGAGCGTGTATTCGATATTCTGGAGACACTAGCTCATTTTTTCCCGTAGCGCCTATTTCGCAATAAATACAATCATATGTGCATTTTTTACATTTGGGTAAAATATCAATTCCAAGAGATAATTTTAGTCTTCTGGATTGAAACGGTCCATAAGTGTATTCGCGAGGCATTATAACTTAGAATTATATAAGGAATATAAGTTTAGATAAAAAAAATCTTAAAAAAAGGAGAATTGAGGATCATGATTATCAGCTGATTTCCATTTTATTAAACTCCCTGGCTCCTATTAATAGTAGAACGGCACCAAATAAGGATAAGACTGCAAGATCTAGCCACCATGGAAAATGAGATGCTCCAAGCAGAATGAAGCGGAATATATCAACGCTATAGCTAAAAGGATTGAACGCAAGAATTTGCCATGGGAGGTTAATTACAGCTCCTGAAAGCCACATCATTGGCATGACGATAAATGTTTGAATCAATCCAAACGATTGCATGTCGTTGAGTTTGGTGCTAATCGTCAATCCGATGCCAACGATTCCAAGACTCGCAACGAAAGATACGGGAATCACGAGAATCACTTTCCAGATCAAGTCAAGATCGTATCCAAAAAATCCAATTGCAATTCCTATTCCAATAACAAGAAGTACTTGCATCATAGTTTGCATGGCAACTCCTACCGTTCTTCCTAGCATTAATGTCCTACGACTTACTGGGGCGACCATAAGCTCTTTAATGAATCCAAACATTTTATCCCGAAAAACTGACATTCCTCCAAAGATACCCGTGAAAAGAATTACCATGGCTCCGATTCCCGAAGCTGTAAATGCTCTAGAATCGACCACTGTCCCACCTAGAATTATCTCAGCAGTAGAAAATCCCACTCCAAATACAAAAAGAAAAAGAATCGCTTGTATAAAGGAGGATATGACTCTAGATTTACTCCTCCAGAAACTCATTAATTCTCTTTTCGCTAGAATCCACACGGCGTTGTAATTAATTTTTGCCTGTACTAAGTTTAAATCTGACATTTTTTATCACTTCCTTAAGTTTCTCATTTGTATCATTTTTTTAATATTTTTAGCCATATTTGAAGATTCTTCCCTGATATGGGTTCCAACATAATGAAGAAATACGTCTTCCAAGGTAGGCTGGTGCATGTTTATAGTCTTAATAGAAATTTTGTTGTCATTAAATACTTGTATTATCATGGGAAGTTGCTGCCCTCCATGCTCGCAAGAAATCGAAATTATGGGTTCAAAAGCTTGGTCTTCTTTTAAATCTCCCTTTTTTACACTGATTAATTCCTTTTTTATTTCATCAGGGACCTGTTCCAATAAATCATCGCTGAACATTGAAGCGATTTTTTTTTTCATTGCGATAGGGGCATTAAGGAACATTCCTGCAGCCATAGGCATTTTTTTCCATGCTGTAATGAGTTTTTTCGGATCAGAAAGAATCTCCCTCATCTGGGCTTGAATCATCGCTGGATCTATTTTTAGCATTCCTTTTGGAAGTTGCATTGGCGGGGATGTGTCTTGAGGGTTGGAATTCCCTCCAATTGAAACATTTTTTACATTGGGAATTTTTTTTATTTTTTGAATGATTTCAGGTATAGAGATTCCCTTATCTGGGATTTCGAATTTTATGTCAATGACATCCCCTGATAATTGCTTCTTCAGGTTTTCAGAGGTATCCATTGCAATGATCTTTCCTTGATCCATGATACATATCCTATCTGCAAGTTCATCAGCCTCGTCCATGTAATGCGTAGTGATTAGAATTGTCATCTTCAAGTCGCTTTTATTCAATTCCTTTATTTTCTCCCAAATTTTCCTACGCGTCTGAGGATCCAAACCCAATGTAGGTTCGTCCAAGAATAGAATTCTGGGCTCGTGTATCAAACCACGTGCGATTTCTAATCTTCTTTTCATTCCTCCTGAATAATTTTTGACATAAATTTCGGCTTTATCCTGAAGGTCAACTAATTTTAATACTTCACTGATTTTTTTCTTTCTTTCTTTTTTAGGCATGCCGTAAAGTATTGCGTGGAGTTCTAAGTTTTCACGAGCTTTCATGTCGCCATCAACAGAGGGCTCTTGAAAAACAATACCAATACTTTTGCGAACTTTATCGGGATCTTTATCTACATTGTAATTGTTGACAACGCATTTGCCTTCAGTAGCTTTGAGTAAAGTTGCGAGAATACTTATTGTAGTAGTTTTTCCCGCACCATTAGGCCCCAGTAAGGCAAGAATTTCGCCCTCTTTAAGAGAAAAACTGATATCGTCAACTGCGAGTACTTCTCCTTCTTCATAAATCTTTGTCAAGTTTGTTATTTCGATTATGTTTTCAGACAAATTTACTAACTATTTTGTTTTTTAAGGTTTAAAAGTATATCACACACTTTTTTCAAGTTTTTTTTTAAGTATTTGATTTCTAATTCTATTCCTAGTTTTTGCATTTCTAAAAATTCTCTTTTCTTTTCTTTCGATTTTTCGTTCAAGCTCTCTAAAAACATGAAAGGCCCTATTTTTGGAAACTCGGTTGGGTCTAACGGTTCCAAGTTACTTTTATATAACATCGATGCTTTCAGTGTTGCAATCGAATTTTTAATGATGTGATGCTTTTGAATCATTAAATTCAAGGTTTTTTCGCCCTTTAATGTGATTTCATAAATTTTTTTCGCCCTTCCTCCTTCTTGCATTTTCGCAACTCTCACGAGCCCATTATCCGTCATATCTTTTAATACGGTATACATGGTCGATGAGGGAGGATTCCAAATCCCTAATGTGCGTTCCCTTATAATTTTTCCAATTTCATACCCGTGAGATGGTCCTTTCTCCAAGACAAGAAGTATTAGAGTGCTTATAAATCCTTTTTTCATTGCCTTTTCAAAATTTTCCGCAATCTCTAATACCATTAAATAATTCACTTAACTTAGAATTTTTTGGCATTACTAAAGAATAACTCATTAACTGATATATCGGTTCCTGATATAAATAGTTTATCAAAAACATCTTAAAATAATAAATTTCCAATATTTAATCTAAATTTGCATATTTATGAAGTTCTTATAATTATTTAGATGTAACTTTAGAAATTAAAAGGAAAATGTTATATTCCTTCAAAAGAAATGAAATTTTTCTAAACAATCAATATTATCAAAAAGTCAATGCATAATGCGTTTAGACAACCTGATAATTTTGTTTTACGCCCCCAATTCTAAGAATGAGCGTATTCACCGTAAGACATCATTTGAAAAAATATAGCTTTATAAAGATGCGGTTATTATTCAGTAATTGTGAATGTCATAAAATCAAAATGTTCCGAAATTAATAGTTTTTTATCGATTCCTCCCGATAACTCTGATATACTAGACATTCTCAATAAATTTGAATATTCTGAGACGGACAAGCTTGCCATACTTGATAGAGTTATTAAATTCATCAATTATTTCTCGATGTTTAAAACAATCAAACCGTTTATGAAATCCTTACACGCATGCGTTAAAAAGACCCTCGATGTCAAGTTAGATTCAATTAAGGATCTAAAAAAAATACTTGTAAGCAACGCTCTCTTAAGATTCATTTCAGAATATATTAACTATTCAAAAATGAACCAAAAAGACACGGTACTTACTTATTTGGCAGAATCCTTGGAAAGATTGAAATTACAACCTTTAATCTTGAACCTGGGATTATTGTTAAAACCAATGTACAATGATCAAAAATATCTCGATAAATTAAGCGCTATTGATGATTCTAAAGTAATATATGTACTCAATAGTGATAATGAGATTAAAATCAAGAAAAGAATAGATGCTTGGTTTGAAACACAAACGCTTAATCTAGAAAATCAAGATGAAATCCGGGTAAAATTGATACAAGAGTTCGATAGGATTAATATGACTGATGTCAGGAAAATTTCTAGATCCTCAGAAAGCTATCAAAAATTACTTGGCGAAATACTAGAAATGCTTTCGCTCAAACTCACGGTCGTTAGCTTGATGGATTCAATTTCGGAAGATTCATTAGAACCTCTTCCAATCAAATGAACTATTACCAGGAACTATACTGATCTTTTATATCTTCACATAAATTAAAATATATAAAAGTGATATTAATATCTAGAAAAAATTCAATTTAGGTATGTGAAAAATTTGGACGACGAAAATATTAGTTCTGAGGAGATTGAAAGCCAAAAGAAAATCGTCGATGAACTTTATAAGAAAAAAAAAGAGGAAACTGACGAATATTTTAAAAATATAGAAGGAGAACTAAAAAAAAATATTCAAGAAAGCAAGGAACAAATTTCTAATTCAATTAACGAGAAAGCGTTTATAATCGATAGAAAGAAAGAACAAGTAGCAAGAATGAAGGAAGTACATCCTGACATTATCACTCCTGCAAAAAAAATTAGAGATTCTGTTGAGGAAAAAGCGTTTTTAATTGAAAGAAGGCGAGATATCGACGAGCAACGAGTACATATAAAGCCTGATATTGAAGGAACCGGTAAAACAATTGAAAAAAGCGTTGCCGAGAAGGCTTTTGCTGCGGATCGTCAACGAGAGCGCGACGAGCAGAAAGCCCAGGTCAAGCCAGACATCGAAGGTGCAAGCAAGGCGATAGAGAAAAGCGTTGCCGAGAAGGCCTTTGCTGCGGATCGTCAACGAGAGCGCGACGAGCAGAAAGCCCTGGTCAAGCCAGACATCGAAGGTGCAAGCAAGGCGATAGAGAAAAGCGTTGCCGAGAAGGCCTTTGCTGCGGATCGTC
>JBHLMB010000112.1:6116-7364 GCA_048938565.1 Promethearchaeota archaeon
AACGAGAGCGCGACGAGCAGCGTGCTCAAGTGCATGCTGATATAAAAGGAATAGGAGAAAAAATAGAACCAAAAATAGCTTCAATAGAAGAATCTAAAAAAGAGAGAAATCTCTGATTTTTTTTTTAATCTTCCCATAATAAATTAATTGAATTATTGTAGGCCCTTGATTGGCTTAAATCAAAATTATCTAGCCGATCTTTGTAATTTGTCATTGCAGGATCGATAACACCATTGAATCGACTTATTTTTGGGCCAAAGCGAAAGTAAAAATCGTTTACTATTTCATGCACATAGCATTTTTCTACTTGGAGATTACTTTTTTTTGAAATTGCAATGACCAACAACCTTTCCTTTCTCTCATACAAGATTCTCATATGCTTGAAATTAATTTCTTGTATTTCTTCATCTGGATTCAATTCGTTGATGAACATGTTCATGGCATTCAAGAAACTGCTTATTAAATCTTCGGGACTCTCAGAGAGATGGTGATATTTTGAAAATTGACTGCTTGCAAATAAAGCACCCGTGTGATTATCTAAAATGTAGATTGCATGGAAAACATTTTCCGTAGGTCTTAGCCTGCTTAATTTAAATCCCGACGAATTATTCTTTTGGGCATCATTCCATTTTAGTAACATCTCATTATTCTCAGGTTCTTATTTGCTCTAAAAAAAGAATGGAATGGTTTTGTTAAAAAAACAAATATCATCCTTGTAATATCAAATCTTCTCGATTAGAAATAAATATACAAGATAAACTATTTTCGGAACAACAAAGAAATCCATAAGTGAAAACATATTTCCAAATTCAATTCTCTCGGACAATACTATTATAATTATTATTTTAATATAAAACAAGAGTATGAGAACATTTTGAGATACTAAAGAAAGTAAATTATAAATAACCATATTACATATAAAAAAATAATACGCAAATTATCATGATTATTATGGAAACTGACGAACTCAAGAACAAGATATCCTCAGGCTTAGTCATATCAAACGAACAAATGAAAAATAATCCTATTTTTCCTAATGAAATTAAATCAGAAATATCTGATACGCCCTTTTATCTTCTTATATACATTCCCAGAGAAGATGTGATTAAAATTAATTGCTTTCCCCTCAGAACAGACTCAATTAAAAAGATTCTTATCAAATTAACGGAATTCTCTCCAGATTTAGTCAAGGGTATTTCAAATGTGCTGAAGGAACTTAATTTAAGCAATGATATAATCCACACACCT
>JBHLMB010000113.1:0-7348 GCA_048938565.1 Promethearchaeota archaeon
CAAACGAGGCGGGGAGTCCCTACGCTGCAGTGGCAATGTCAACGGATTACGATTGTTGGAAACAAAACGAAGCACCAGTAACTTGGGAAGAAATTCTCGAAGTATTTGGTAAAAATGTTAATAATGTTATTGCTTTACTGATTAATGTCATTAAAAAAATCAAGTGAAAAATTAAAACTTTCTTTATTTTTTTTTTTTTATTTGCTTTAGGACAATAAAAAACTTCAAATGCAATGAGAAATTATCTATATCAATAGAGATTAAAAATTGTATGTAAATGTGAACATTCTATTCACATTTCTGTTTTTAAAAGAAATTAAAAATGAAAAAAATATGGTAAAATTAACTTTTTTAGGTGGCTGTCGAGAGGTAGGCCGTTCTGGAATACTCATACAATCAAAAAATGGTTCTAAAGTTATTTTAGATTATGGAATTCGATTTCGAGGTAAAGAGCGTTTTCCTAGCGAGATAAATACTAAAAATTTAGGTGCAATTGCCGTCACGCACTGCCACGTTGATCATTCTGGCGGTATTCCATTGCTATATAAGTCATCGAACGCTCCATTGTATACAAATCCGATAACTCTTCGTATTTCCGAAATATTGATAAAAGATATGTTGGGAATTTCTAAATATGAATACCCATTTGGTCGAAACGAGTTGGATTCAATGAGAAAAAACGCAAAATTCTTGGAATTAGGCTTTCGGCAAAAAGTAAACGAAGATATCTATTTGACATTTTACGACGCAGGACACATCCCTGGAAGCGTATCGATCCTAGCTGAAGTTGATGATAAACGAATTTTATATACAGGAGATATCAATAATCAAGAAACAAACCTTGTAAAGTCCGCAGATACTTCTCTAGTGCCTGAAATTGATGTGCTAATAACTGAAAGTACATACGCATTAAGAGAGCATCCGTCCAGAGAGGAGGTCGAAAGAAAATTTGTTGAAAATGTTATAGAAATAACAAATAATCGAGGCAAGGTACTCATTCCTGCCTTTGGAGTTGCTCGATCTCAAGAAGCTTTACTCATTTTGGAAAAATATAATTATAATGGGAAGATATTCATTGATGGATTAGCCCGCAAAATTTGTAATATTTACCAACAACATCCGGATTATTTAAAAGACATTGATCGTTTTGTTAAATCGCTGAAAAAAGCGAAATTCATTACAGAAGGTAAAAGCAGGGACTCTGCCAAGCGTTCAAATGCGGCAATCATTGCACCAAGTGGGATGTTAAAAGGAGGCGCTTCAATGAATTTCGTGAAATCGTTTTTAGAAGATCCTACTTCTGCTATATATTTAGTGGGTTATCAAGCGGAAGGCTCTCCCGGAAGGAAACTCCTCGATGAGGGTGTATTCGAATACACAGAAAGAGATCATAGAAAGAAAATTAATGGAACTCTTGTAGCAAAGTGCAATCGAGAATATTTTAATTTTTCAAGCCACGCAGATGGATCGCACCTTCGTGAATATGTTAATGGATTAAAATTTCGCGACAGCTCGAAAGATGTGTTTTGCGTGCATGGAGACAATAAATCTGCGGCCTTTTTTGCAAAGCATTTAGTTGAACAAGGTTTTAATGCTGTAGCTCCAGAAAAAGACGAAACTTATACGATTTAATTTGCTTAAAGTAAATAATAATTCACTTGGTTCCATATATTTAACTCCGTATCTTTTTTTTACAGGGATTAAATATGTTGCTTGTTTAATTACTTGTTTCCAATTGTTCTTTTATGATCTTATCGATGCTAGCTAAAAAATCGTCAATTTTAGCAATTGGAACCTTCGTACCAGCAGCAGGAGGGTGGCCTCCGCCTAAAGCGTCTATCCCTGTAAGATCTAAAGCTTTTCTTATCGCATCCGATAAATTTACGCCCATTTCAACGATAGATTCGTGAGCTCTTCCAGATATCTTGTATACTTCTTCCTCTTCTCTTAAAGCAACACCAAAAATGGGTTTAGATTTATCGGTTTTATCCAAGTTATTAAATACTATTATTGATGTAACGACCCCAATCACGCTTTCTGGAATGTGATTCTCTCCAAAAAAATAATATATATTTTCTTTTGATTGAATTTTGTTGTTTTCATAAATCCAACTAATACTACTAGATATTAATGATTTATAATTTTTCAAGATCTCCAATGCTTGATTGTATGCTTGTTTTCTATCTCCCATTGCAACGGCAATTCCGATTGAACCGTTATTGGAACGTCCGCAGGAGTTTAATAAATAAGAGAACTCTCTTGTATCGTGAAGCTCCAAATACTTACATTCATTTGGAAGTAAATACTTGTTTACAATGAGCTTATCAACGATATCACTAGGTTCAATGCCAAGCTTAACGGTTGCATATTCGAGAATTGAAGTAGATATTTTTTGTTTTTCGTCTTGGTCTAAATCGTGAAGCGTCCTTATCGTACCGTCCAAATTCTCCATTAAGACTCCGGAGGCTTTCAGGAATTTTAAAGTCTTGTTCGGATCGTTTGTGAGGCCTGGTAATCTAATATCATTTGAATAAGCAATGGCTTCGTTTAAAGGTTTGATTGAAGAGAAGCTTAGATCGTGTACGGTATCAATTACTCTTGTTTTTACCGCATCCTGTAAGATCGAAATATTTATTCCCGAAAAATTTTTACTTTTTTCTTGGTTTTGAATATCTCCAGTTGCGCCTACTATGGCTATTCCGGATAAATCGATATTTTCCTCGTTCAAGCATTTAGCAAAAAAATAACTCATGCCCGCTCCAGAAATTTCGGTACTACCATCAATTCCATAAAAGTAAGGATTCATGTGCCAAGGACTAGTTTTTTTATGAATTTCATTGATACTGCTTATTTGTTCTATATCAGAAATATCTTGTGGAAGGTGGTGATCTAATATGATAAATCCTGGATCGCTTGGTTTTTTTGAAAATGATTCTAAGAGTTCGAGGTATTGACCACTTCCAAAATCGGTAAAAATAATGAAAACATTTGAATCTTCTATCTTGTCAGCAATCTTTTCGATTTCCTCTCTTTCTAATTGTTTCAGAATGGTTATTTGAAACGGTAACTTTTCACGATATAAGGCCTTGCCAAGTATTGCTCCCGCAGAGAGTCCGTCTGAATCGATGTGGGTATAAATGTGGATGGGAGATTCTTGTAGTGAAATTTTATTCGAGAAATAGCGAATGCATTTTTTCATTCCTGAATTTAAAGATTCTAAGTGTTTATCCATTTCGTTCATATTAGAGAGATCTTTTTGTTAGACTATGACATTAAGGAGAATATTTATATTAATTTATCAAATTAAATATACATACCCAATTAAAATTGTAAAAAAAAAAAAAGTGGTAAAAATGGTTAATATAAACGATTTAACTTTAAAATTAGTAAACCAAATCATTAACAATAAAGATATTCTAGGAGCAAAAGTAGAAAAGCTAAGTACCGGGCAAACAGTAATAGATTTATCTAATGGATCATGGGAAGCAGGAAGGATACTTGGTGAAATTTGTATGGGTGGTTTGGGTTCTGTACAATTTGATAGTTGTCATGTAGATGGGCATTACTTTCCTGCCTTAAATGTGAGTACGAGCGAACCCATAATATCGTGTTTGGCTTCTCAATTAGCAGGCTGGAGTGTAAAATTAAAGAAAGAGGTCGAAAAGGATGGAAAAATAAAAAAGAAAGTCGTATTTCAATCTTTAGGTTCAGGTCCTGCGAGAGCTAAGGCAAGAGGAGAAAAACTGTTTGAAGAAATTGACTATACAGATGCTTCGACTAATGCCGTGATTGTTTTCGAAACAAGAACGATGCCCAACGAAGAAGTAATGGCGATTGTTACAGAAAAATGTAATATTCCTGCTGAGAATACTTACGCTGTATGTGCTCCTACTGCTTGTTTAGTTGGCTCAATCCAAGTTGCCGCACGAATCGTGGAAACAGGAATTCATAAGCTACATGAGATTCATTTTCCATTAGACGCAATTATGGATGGATTTGGAACCGTACCAATTGCGCCCATTGCAAAAGACGATTTTGCTGCTATGGGACCTCCTAATGATGCAATGTTTGCCCTAGGGCAAACATTTTACACGATAAATGTTGATAAGGAAAAGGAAGCAGAATTGTTTGAGTTGCTTGAAAAGGCTCCAGCAAGCACGTCTTCGAGTTATGGAAGACCCTTCAATGTAATTTTCAAGGAAGCTGAGTTTGATTTTTATAAAATTGATCCTGGGTTGTTTGCTCCCGCTTTATACACTATAAATAATCTGAAAACGGGAAAGACAGCAACATTTGGAAAGCTAGACGAACCCTTATTAAAAACATCGTTTGGAATATAGCGAAGTTAAAATTTTTTTTTTCTTACTCTAGCTTTATAAAACTAAATCCAAGTTATTCCAGATTAGTTCACATAATATTTGATAAAAAAAAGAGTGGCACTATATATTTGTGAGTTCTTCCTGGTACTTCAATACTTCCGTCATTGAAATATCCTGATCAAAATCAATTTTTTGATTGATTCCTAAGTAGGTACAAGCAAGGCGAGCTGAAGCAACAATCTCTGCTTTTTTAAGTGATACAGAGTATACGTCTTCTGGATCGGTCATTTTTGCTTTTATAGAACTAATCTTTTCCAAGACCTTGCGCTTATTCTTGTCTAAATTCGCTTTTTCCATTCGTAAGGACTGGATTTCTTTGTCAATCTTAATAGAAGGTTTTAATTGTTGTTCTCTCCTTAGATCGTCAATTTTATCTATGATTTTCTTCCTTTCGTCGTCGATGGTTTCCTTGATGTTATATTCTTTATCGTACTGGTTCTGTTGCGATACTTGATAATTACTTGTTCTCTCGTTTTTCATCTTGTAAAGCAATGATCCCATCTTATCAGCAACGATGAATGGTAATTGATTATTCACGATTAAACGAGTGATGTTATTCAAGTCAAAATAATTCAAATTATCGTATTTCGTTTGTAAATAGTTTTTTAAATTCTCAGAGTTATGTTCGCATTCAATTTCGGTCCAATCGTGAATAGCAAGCCTCCTCCTAAAAAATATTAACTCCCAATCTATGCCAAGCTCCTTCAATAATTCTAAGAGTTTATCGTTGTTAGGCTTGAATGTCTCGATGATTAAGTATAATTGTAGGCCATAATACTTGTGCTCTTCTTGGAGATAATAACCTCTTTGTTGCATTGAAGCGATAATTTTCAACTTTATTGTTGTATTATTACTTGAAATATTTTTTTTTCTACAGTTCAAGTAAATCACATTGCCTTCTTCGCTTACATATTCTGCATCCAAAAATCCTAATATACTTTCTTGATTTTCCCTGATAAACTCCATAAGCCCTGTGAGCGTTGGTTTAACATTAAATCGAATGAGATCCCCCTGTCCTATAGTAACATAATCGCTTGGGCTCCCACCAATTGCTAATTTAATCGAATAAAGTAAGAGGTCTTCCTCCGTTCCATAAACTTCCTTAATTGCTTCGTTTATTGGAAAGACTTCATTATCTAGAATTTTAATGTCTGCTAAAGATGCCTCGTAAGGCTCGGGGTCGTTGAGGATTTTATTTAATATAGGAGCTTCTGATGCATCTACTTCGATATCATAATTTTTTGCTAGATCCTTTCGAATTACACAAATTGATTTGACTTTTTTCCCTTCCTTGTTAAACATTGATATGGAAGTATTTTCATCAATGACCGCACGAAATTTCTCAGTAAATCTATTTTCCGTGTTGTCGTTCTTCATTCTTCTCCTTTGAATTTTTCATCATCAACTTTTAACTTCTTACTCTATATAAATAAAAGAACTCGATCTTAAAATCTTATCGCTAACAATTTAAAAATTTCAAAAGTATTAGTTGTTGTAAAACAGTGATGTTCTTATAATAAATAAGATATATTTTATTTCAATTCTTCTTCGAGATAATAATGGGTTCCTTTTTTATAGTATACAATTTCCGAACCAAAATTATTACGAATGGTATATTTATCTCCGTCAACATCTACCACTTCAAAAGAATATGGCAACCTTCTCTGTTTTATTATGTCCGCAATGATTGAGCCTTCTTCTTCAGGTTTCATAATTCTATAGCTCTTTTTTTAAGAGTTATTGTTAGATAATACATAATTAAAAAAAAAATTTTGGTTTATTACTATATAGTTTTCACGGAAAAAAAAAAAATTTAATGTTTTCAATATTATAGAACTTACAACAAAAAATTAAAATAAATGATAATATGAAGGCTCTAATTACTGGTATAACAGGATTTGTAGGAAGTCATCTAGCTGAATATTTATTAGAAAAAGGTGATATGGTTTTTGGAACATTCCGTTGGCGAAGTCCCCGAGATAATATCGAAAAAATCAGGGATAAAATCTCCTTAGTAGAATGTGAATTACTCGATGCAATATCCGTGAAAAATTGCATTTCAACGGTGAAACCTGATGTTATTTTTCATCTAGCTGCCCAATCATATGTACCCTCAAGCTTTGAACAACCCGCAGCAACCTTGCAAACAAACATCATAGGTACTCTGAATCTATTAGAAGGCGTGAGACAATGTGATATTGATCCCATAATTCATATATGCTCCTCTTCTGAAGTTTATGGACAAGTGAAGAAAGAAGAGGTTCCAATTAAAGAGACGAACGTCTTTCGGCCAGCATCCCCGTACGCAGTGAGTAAAGTAGGAGAAGATATGATTTCGCTTCAATATTTCTTGAGCTATGGTATAAAAACGATAAGGTCGCGCATGTTTACCCATACTGGACCACGAAGAGGAGAAGTATTTGTTGTTTCTGCTTTCGCAAAGCAAGTTGCAATGATAGAATTAGGATTGCAGGAACCACTAATAAAAGTAGGAAATCTTGATTCTGTTCGTACATTTCTAGATGTTAGGGACGCTGTTAAGGCTTATTATTTACTCGTACAAAAGTGTGAACCAGGAGAAGTGTATAATATCGGAGGAAATATTACAATGACGGTTGGAGAAATGCTTGATTTGTTATTAGAGCAATCAACAATGAAAAACAAGATAAAAATTGAAGTCGATTCAAGACTCCTTCGACCATCAGATGTCACGCTTCAAATTCCAAATATTGAAAAGTTCATAGGCGCAACGGGTTGGAAAGCAGAAATACCACTTGAAGTAACTCTTCGAGATACTTTGGACTACTGGAGAGAACGCCTTAAAATCCACGCTCCGTAATTCATTATCATTAAGTATATTTTGTAATTTCTATTTTTATCCACACAAAGAATCCTCTCTTATAACATGATATTAATATTAATTGTATTAAAAAATGAACGGATTTTTAATAAAACTATTAGTTTTTTAT
>JBHLMB010000114.1:0-6462 GCA_048938565.1 Promethearchaeota archaeon
AATGGATTGATACGAGAACCATTACGAAAATATTAAGAGATGAAGGTGTTCAAATAGGATTATTAGCAGTATATGATTCAGGGCAAGAACCGAATATTAAAGAATTAAAAAAAATCGTATCTGTTGCAAAGGATCCTAACCTGAGAAATCTTTCTGCTGAAGTATCAACCAAAGAAGTCGTGACATACACTCCCCCCAGCAAGCGAGGGAGGGTGGTAATATTAGACTTAGGAGTGAAATTAAATATCGTAAGAAACTTTCTCAAGAGAAAATTAGAAGTCATCGTCGTACCTCATAATTATAATTACGATCAAATCATGGAATTCGATCCTAATGGAGTGTTCATTTCTAATGGCCCAGGAGATCCTTCAGTTTATAAAAGTGCTATTGAAGCATGCAAAAAACTAATTGAAAAAGATATTCCTATGTTTGGTATATGCTTGGGAAATCAAATCATTGGACTTGCTGCGGGGGGAGATTCATATAAATTAAAATACGGTCACAGGGGAGGTAATAAGACGGTTATTGACCTTGAATCGAAAAAATGCTATATTACTTCTCAAAATCACGGTTTTTGCGTGAGAAATTTTGATAAGCAAGGATTTAGAGAATTCTTGCGAAATATTGACGACGATTCTAATGAAGGGCTCTTACACGAAAGCAAGCCCATCTTGGCGGTTCAATTCCATCCTGAAGCCTGTCCAGGTCCGTTAGATTCTTTGTATTTATTTGACAAATTCTTGGAGCTCATGAAAATATAATGCCACTCGATAAAACAATAAAGAAAGCACTTGTCTTAGGATCTGGGGGAATTAGAATTGGACAGGCAGGAGAGTTCGACTATTCAGGTAGTCAAGTTCTAAAAGCCCTCAAAGAAGAGGGTATAGAAACCGTTTTAATCAACCCAAACATCGCTACAATTCAAACGGATCCTGAATTATCCGATAAGGTATATTTACTTCCGATAAATGTGCGCTACGTTGAGGAAATCATCAAAAAAGAGAAGCCTGATGGCATATTACTTGCTTTTGGAGGACAAACCGCATTAAATGTAGGCGTGGAATTGAAAGAGGAGGGTATATTAGAAAAATACAATGTTCGTGTATTAGGAACGCCAATCGAGGCCATTGAAAAGACAGAAGATAGGGATTTATTCGTCAAAGCCATGTACGAATCAGATGTCAGGGTATGTAGGAGTCAAGCTGTCACCACTTATAATGAAGCGTTAAAAGTAGTAAAAAGTTTTGGATTCCCCTTGATGCTAAGGGTTGCTTATACGCTTGGTGGGCGAGGATCAGGAATAATACATAGTATGAAAGAATTTGAAAAAATGGCAAAGAAAGGATTGGCTCAATCGAGAATAAACCAAATACTCATCGAGGAAAGCGTGTGGGGGTGGAAAGAAGTAGAATATGAAGTTGTTCGAGATTCTGTTGATAATTGTTTTATTAATTGTAACATGGAAAATTTCGATCCAGTGGGAATTCATACGGGAGAAAGTATCGTGGTGGCTCCTTCACAAACTCTCACTAATGAGGAATACCAAATGTTACGATCTGCTTCAATACGAGTTATTAGAAATTTAGGAATTATTGGCGAATGTAACATACAATACGCACTACACCCTACTTCAAAAGAGTTTAGAGTCATCGAAGTTAACGCCCGATTGTCAAGATCATCTGCGCTTGCTTCGAAGGCCACGGGATATCCTTTAGCTTACATCGCAGCAAAGTTAGCTATTGGGTACAAATTGCCGGAGTTAAATAATAAAATAACAGGCATTACTACTGCGTGTTTCGAACCAGCTTTAGATTATTTAGTTTTAAAAATCCCCCGATGGGATTTGACAAAGTTCCAAAAAGTCGATCGAAGAATCGGGTCACAAATGAAATCTGTTGGAGAGGTAATGGCTATCGGACGAACATTCGAAGAAGTGCTTCAGAAGGCCATAAGAATGTTGGATATTGGAATGAAGGGCATAGTTGCAAACGACCTTCAACCCATTGAAGACGAAAACGAATTAAAATATAGCCTCAGAAATCCAACGGATTTGCGAGTGTTCAGACTGGCTGAAGCAATAAAAAAAAACATTTCAATAGATGAGATTTACGATTTATCTCGAGTAGACAAATGGTTTCTTTACAAGTTTAAAAACATAGTTGACATAGAAAAGCACCTTGAAAAGCTTGATCTCTTGGAAAGTCAAAACAACGATAAGAAGTACTGGTTCACAAAAGCTAAACGATTTGGATTTTCTGACGGCCAGATAGCAAAAATTATGAAGATCGATTCAATTATCGTGAGGAAATTGAGAAAAAATTTTGGTATTAATCCTTTTGTCAAGAGAATCGATACTTTAGCGGCAGAATGGCCTGCAAAAACCAATTACTTGTACTTGACATATGCCGCAAGCGAACACGACATTGACTTTAAGCAAGAAGAGCAACAGCATTTAAAAAAGGTCATTGTTCTTGGATCGGGAACATACCGAATTGGTGCATCTGTCGAATTTGATTGGGGTTCCGTGAATTGTCTTTTTGGACTTAAAAAATTAGGAGTAGATCAAGCAATCATAATTAATTACAATCCCGAAACAGTTTCAACCGATTACGATATTTCAGATAAGCTTTATTTTGAGGAACTAAGCGGAGAGCGCGTTTTAGATATTTGCGAGCTTGAAAAAGCTTACGGCGTTGTTGTGTCTGCTGGCGGTCAAATAGCAAATAATTTAGCGGCAAAATTCTCTAAATATTCCGAATTTTTTGGCCAGACGGGATTAAACATTTTGGGTACTCACGGTACAAGGATAGATATGGCAGAAGATCGATCGAAATTTAGCAATCTTTTAGATCAATTAGGAATCAAGCAACCTCAATGGGCTGCTTTGGTAAACAAGGAAGAGGCTTTAAAATTCGCAAAAGAGGTTGGTTATCCCATATTAGTCCGTCCATCATACGTGTTGAGTGGAGCAGCAATGAGAGTATCTTACGATAAGCACACTTTACAAGATACTCTTGATCTAGCGGCAGCGGTTTCAAGCGAATATCCTGTTGTAATTACAAAATTTTTCACTAACGCTCGAGAAATAGAATGTGATGGCGTTTGCGATGGCGAACGCGTTTTTATTGGGGCTATTGTAGAACATATCGAAAACGCAGGGGTCCATAGCGGTGATGCCACGATGTCCATTCCACCTCAAACGGTTTCGGATAAAGTAATAAAGGAAATTGAAGATAATACCAAGCGAATTGCGCTTGCGCTAAAGATAAAAGGACCTTTTAACGTGCAATATCTAGTCAAAAACGAAAAAGTATTCGTGATCGAATGCAACCTACGATCTAGTAGAAGCATGCCTTATGTATCAAAAACGCGTGGTGTAAACTTGATGCGACTCGCAGCAGAAGTCATCATGGGCAATAAAATTCCCGAACATTTAATGGATTTACCCTATGGAAATTATGTCTGCATTAAAGCCCCGATGTTTTCTTTCATGCGGCTTGATAAAGCCGATCCAATCCTTGGAGTAGAAATGGCAAGCACTGGAGAAGTAGCCTGTATTGGTGATGACTTTTCTGATGCATTGATAAAATCACTCGAAGCCACGGAATTACACATTCCAATAACTGGGGGCAATGTGCTTATATCAGTTGGAGGGAATGAGTTAAAAAAGCAAGTAATACCACTTGCAAAGAAACTAAAAGAAATGGGATTTAGAATTTTTGCCACGGAAGATACGGCAAAAGTCCTAAAGGAAAACGATATTTGGGCAGTAAGGTTATATAAAATTCACGAATATGGCAACGAACCTAACATTAGGGGTTGCCTTCAAAACGGAGCAATTGATCTCGTAATAAATATCCCCCTACCAACTACAATCGAGCAAAAATTCATCCAGATCATGGAAGACGAGTATCATATAAGAAGGATGGCAGTTGATTACAATTTACCCGTTATTATCAATCTCCAATTAGCTGAAGCCATCATCGACGCAATTGAAAAAGTTCGAAAAAAGGAAATATCTATCAAATCGCTTAATGAATACCACGATATGTTGAAAGAAGTATATTGGTAATTATCCTTATATTTAAAAATTAACATAATTTTATTGTAATAAGGTTCGTTTTTCCTCCGATGTTTCCAAAAAACTCGATATCGTTTTTCTCGTTCTTAGTAACCAAGATATAATTAGGTTTAAGACCTGTTGAAACGAGATTAAAGGAAGAGAACGACTTTAAAAACCGTTTGGCTCTTCTTGTTAAATAATTTAATAGTAAGGGCTGAATAAAATCGTAGTAACTTAACATTTATATTGTCTTAAACAACTGCGAAAATGTATCATTGAAAAAAGGTGGATCGCATATCTGACGCGGTTATGATGTTATTAAGTCCTAAATCGATCCCTAACGCGTTTTTTTCGTTCAAGTGCAAGTTTTCTGGCTCCTACTCGTAGATCAATTTGATATTATATCGATCTCCAAGAGGTACGATGCGAACCCCCTTCACGCTTTCGAGATCCATTTTTATTTTTGGAAATCCTAGTCTTTCCATTTTTTCCGTGAGCAAGATATGACCGTTTTTTACCCTACACTGTAAGGACGTGAAAATATACGATGTTACGCCCGTTCTTACTCTTATAAGGGGTACCATTGGCATACCTTGAAAGCTTGTTGGATTTTTTTTCCATTCCTTCAGCGTATTAAAAAAGCTCTTGAAGTTTCGGTCCACTTGCTTCAAAACGTGCTGAGGGGGATGAGAACGGCATATTTCTTGTAGCTCTCGATAGGCATTGTGCGTTTTTAAGGCGTTCCACAGCTCGTTATATCGAATCAAATGACGATCCTTGAAAAATCACTGCCTTAAAGGATAGTGTTTTCTTATGAGTTCATTGATAAAAATAGTATTTGATTCAATATAGGGGAAATAATTCCCATTTTCTCCAATAAATTTAAAACTTACTATTCTCTTTGTGATGTAATGATCTTACATTGTAATACTACTTGGATCAATTCACCGGTAATAAAAGCAATTTATGGTGCTTTCATAGCGGGAGCTATCGCTATTGATGCCGTAGCAGTAGTAGCATTGTAAAACAAGATAGCTTTTCCTTTTACTTTCTTTTTCTAATCCATTGTTATCTTTATGGAATAATATCTTGTTTGATCAGGAATTTTAACGAAAGAGATCGTAATAGTTGGGCTTTCTTGTTTTTAGATCTTTCAATAAAAGAAAATTTGAAAACGAGGTAAATGAAATGGAAATAAAAAACAAAAAACCAGATTTTTATAATCTCAGCTTTGATTTATACGAGACAAGAACGATGTTTGTCTCAGATTATAAAAATGGATCTTGGGACGAGGGAAATTTAGTCCCGTTTGGCGATATCAGCTTATCGCCCGCTGCCTGCGTCTTGAATTACGGACAAGCAATATTCGAAGGATTGAAAGCGCTTAAAACTAAAAACGGAGAAATCTTGCTGTTTAGACCTAAAGACAACGGTAGGAGATTGAACGAGAGTGCCAAGCGTTTGTTAATGCCTACTTACGATGTCGATAGATTCGTGAAGAATGTGAAAGATGTCGTGAAGGCAAATCAAGAATATGTTCCACCATACGATAGTGGTGGCTCCTTGTACATTCGACCCTTGATGATTGGAAGTGGCCCAATGTTAGGTATTGCCCCCGCAACTGAATTTAAGCTTTTGATCTTCTGTTCTCCCGTTGGACCATATTTTCCAGAAGGTTTTAATGGAATTAAGATTGAAATATCGAATATGTACACGAGAGCTAGCGTTGGAGGTACCGGGTATTCGAAGATGTCTGGAAATTATGCTGGAACCATGAAACCAGCTAAAGAAGCCAAACAGAAAGGATACTCCCAGATCCTCTATTTAGATTCGGTTCATAAGGAGTACTTGAGCGAAGTTGGGGCTGCTAATTTCTGTGCCATCATAGAAGAAACACTAGTTACTCCACAATTTGATGGAACCATACTAGAAGGTATCACGCTAAAATCCATATTAACGCTTGCAAAAGAAAAACTAGGAATGAATTTTGAACAGAGGGATATTTTATACAATGAGATATTTGAGATCTCTTGTACTGAGGCTTTTTGCACGGGTACAGCAGCTGTCATCACGCCAATTAGTTCAGTTTCTTTCAATGGCAATACAAGGACATTCAACGATGGAAAACCAGGACCAATAACTACGAAATTATACGAGCTTTTGATTGGCATCCAGCGATTAGACAAGGAAGACGACTTTGGATGGATCGACAAAGTTGAATGAATGACTTTAATTTTTTTTTTTTCAACAATGCTTTTTATCTGAAAAAATGATCGTACAACTAATAAGGACATCTATCAATAACCAACAATTTATAAGTGTATTCGTGACATTATAATAACAGGAATTTTTTTTTTGGTGTTTGAAGAAAATGACAAGGTTTAAATTGTGTATTTTCG
>JBHLMB010000114.1:6472-7317 GCA_048938565.1 Promethearchaeota archaeon
ATATAGTGGCGTTGGTAAGACCACATTTACCAGTAAATATTTAACGGGAGTGTTCGAAGAAAACACGAAAACGACCATTGGAGCTGATTTGGCCGTAAAGCACCTCGAAATAGAGAGAAAAAGCGTTGGTTTACAGATCTGGGATTTTGCGGGAGAAGAGCACTACAAGGTACTTTTTCCAAGCTTCGTTCTAGATGCCAAGGGAGGCATCTACATGTTTGACATCACCAGCAGTGATAGCCTAAAAAAGATTAAGGAATGGTTGTCGTTTTTTCAAGACAAGGATCACACTCTTTGGGCACCCATCTTGATGGTAGGAACAAAGATCGATCTATATGAGGAACGAGAGGTTGAGGCTGAAGACGCCGTAGAAATTGCTCGATCCCATAAAATGCAAGGCTACATCGAATGCTCATCCAAAACAGGTGAAAATGTTCAAGAAATCTTCAACGCTATAACTAAGATAATGATGAAACGATCTGGAATTATCTAAATTTAAATCAAATTAGATAAAGGATCTTACGAACAATTATCCTCCTAATTTGAAATAAACATCCCAAATAATGATACATAAAATAACCACATTATATTGCTAAACATTCAAAGGCTCTATCAAAACCTATATTTTACAAAAATAGGAATAAGAAAAATCCAACAATGGCTATTATTAATGTTATGAATTTTTTTGAGTGTTCCAAGCTTATTCACTAAAATTGAATTCACAATATTGATTAGAATATTATGTATTAAAGTTCTTTATAAAGGTTTAGATTGTAATTTGATTATTGATGATTCAATTTCGTTTTTTTTTTGACATCAATGTGAAAATTCTTACAAAAATCACA
>JBHLMB010000115.1:0-7312 GCA_048938565.1 Promethearchaeota archaeon
ATTTTAAGATACAATGTATTAATAAGTGTATCAGATATCCCCCCACTAGCAGCAATTAACGAAGAATTTAGAACATATATAGATAGTGGATGCTTACTAGCGAGTTTAAGCTTGTTCATAAGAGAGATATCAAATGATTTAATCGATCCGTTAAATAAACTAAACATAGATATTATAAGAGAAAACTTGTTTACTATGGCATAATGAATTGCGCTTAGACTAGGATTAATTGTTAATAGGACTTTTTTGATATTAGATAGATTGTGTGTTCCATATTGAATTCCATAATATTCTTTTTCTAAAACATAAGAATCTGGAACATACGATTCTTTTAGAAAAGAAATAAGTTGCTTGAGATCCATATAATCAAATTCTAAAAGAATAGAACTTATAAATATAATAAGGCAGTTTAAATTTTTTAATTTGAATTTATATCCATTAATGAGTGAATAAATGATGAAAGACGACAATTGTATTTTTTGTAAAATTGTGAATAACGAATTACCGTCTAAAAAAGTATATGAAGATCAAAAATTTTTAGCTTTCTTAGATATTTTTCCGATACTTGAAGGTCACACGATTGTAATCCCAAAGGAACATTATATGAACATTGAAGATATTGAAGGCACTATTCTGTCAGATTTATTTATTTTAGTAAAAAAAATTTCAACTCATATCCATAAATCACTAAAACTTGAGGGATATAATATTCTTCAGAATAACTTTAAAGCAGCTGGGCAAGTAATTGATCATATTCACATTCATATTATTCCTAGAAAGGAAAATGACGATAGGTTTAAGATAAAAATACCAAGGACACAAGCAAAAGACCAAGATCTCAATAATGTTCTAAAGTTAATAAAAATGTAGTTTGGGAAGAATCCAATATCTTTTCTAAATATTAGTTTTCTTTATATAATCCATATTTAATTAAATTTTATGAGATTAAAGAAATATTATAAGCGTGTTGGTCAAAAAATTAGACAATTTATAAAAGATAATTATGGGGGGAGTATGGTAGAATATGCACTATTAGTAGGTTTTGCTTTATTTCTTTTCTTTATTATTGTTGGCGTAATAACTTCTTTATTAAATTGGACTATTGACCAATCTGCTGGACTTTTTGATCTTCTTGGTTAGATAACTAATATCCTATCTAATTTTTTATAATTAGATTTTTATATCTCTTGATATTAAATTTTTCACTCCATATATGAAAATTATTTACTACAAATTTTCTATCTAATCCTATATCATTAATAAATTCATCAAAAGGAATTTGATCAGCTCCTTTCAATATTCTAGTAATTCTTTTTTCTATTTCCTTTTCATCTGGAGGATATAATTCTCGTTTTTTAGCTCTTAATGTCTCTAAAAGGTCATCAAATCTACTATAATAAAAAAAATGGTCAATTATATTGCTAATAACAGTAGCTGGGGTGTTTCCAAATACTCCAACTAGCTCGTCAACTAGATTCATACTTATTGTACTTAAGGTAACCGTTGTTCTTTTTACTTTTTCGTTTGTATCAACCATAAGCTAAAATCATTTTTTTTTGACAAAACTTAAATATAAAACTATCTATAAAAAGATTATGCAAATTTATGTTAATAATACATAAATAAGCATCCTTAAATAATTTATTTATATTATTATAATTAAGAACTAATTTTCAAGTTCAGAAATTAATATGTCGATAAAATGTCGAATATTTGAGGAATAAAAAATGGCTAATAATGCTCTTGTTGAGAACTATTCAAATTTTCAAGAATTCCTCTCACCAATACAATATAATCTCATTAAATTATTGAAAAAAAGTGGGCCAATGACGAGAAAAGAACTTGTAGATAAACTAAGTACTGCTCGAACAACAATATACGATAATCTTATAAAATTACAAAAGCTTAAACAAATTGAAAAATTTACTCGAAATAATGGCAAAAGAGGACGGCCTTTAGTTTTCTGGAAACTTAAATAAATTATTTTTTTTTATTTTTTATTTCACAAACCATCTAATTTAAATCTCAATAGGTTTTGTTAACTTTACAAAATTTATATAAAATTTATTATGAAAAAAGTTGTTAATTGTGTATCACTCCATTTTTTCCACTGCAAAAATTTCTTTAATAATAATAAAATAACATAAAAAATATAAAATAATGATAAAATAAAACACCCCCTTGGAGAAATGTATTATTATATTTAAGTAAAATTATTATCTACTTAACTAATCTTTTAATAAATTTTGATTAGGTTATTTGCAGTAGAAAAAATGGAGTGAATGATAATTAAAATACATAATCTCGATAAATTTCAATTTTAATTGAATAAATGTATTATTTTAGAAATTTAGTTGAAATTAAATTATATCAAAGATACTTATAATAGCAAAGAAATTATTAATTATTAAAAAACATAATTCAAACACGAAAATGTGATTAAAATGGTGTCGTACAAAGATATGGGATTGGTAAATACAAAAAAGATGTTTCAAATAGCTCAAGAAAGAAAATTTGCCGTCCCTGGATATAATATAAATAATTTAGAACAATTACAAGCAATAATTAGAGGATGTGGTGAGTCTGAGTCTCCTGTTATAATACAAATAAGTCAAGGCGCTCGTCAATATGCAAATCAAACGATGTTAAGGTATTTAGCCCAAGGCGGAGTTCAGATGGCCAAAGAACTAGGGTATGACATACCAATATGTTTACATTTGGATCACGGCAATTCTTTTAAGCTTTGTAAATCCTGCATAGATAGTGGATTTTCAAGCGTTATGTACGATGGGAGCAGTCTAGATTATGAGGAAAACATCAAAATCACAAAACAAGTTGTTGCTTATGCTCATGAAAGAGAAGTTAGTGTAGAAGCAGAACTAGGTATATTAGCAGGTATAGAAGAGCATGTAAAATCTGAAGTGCATTACTATACTAAACCCGAACAAGTAGAAGATTTTGTGAAAAGAACGGGGTGCGATTCATTGGCCATTTCAATTGGTACATCTCATGGTGCTTATAAATTTAAGGTAGAAAAAGAAGAAGACATACCAGAACTCCGTTTTGATATCTTAGAAGAAGTTCGTAATCGATTAGGAAATTTTCCCATTGTTCTTCATGGTTCTTCATCTGTTTTAAAAGAGTATGTCGACATGATAAACGCAAACGGTGGTGCTTTAGAGAAAGCTTTTGGAATCCCGGAAAGTCAATTAAGAAAAGCAACCCAATATGGCGTGAGCAAAATTAATATAGATACGGATGGTAGGTTGGTTGTCACTGCAATTGTACGTAAAATCCTTTCAGAAAAACCAAAAGAATTCGATCCAAGGAAATATCTTGGACCAGCTCGAGAAGAATTGATTAAAATGATTATCAGAAAAAATAAAGAAGTCCTCGGATCAGCCGGTCAAGCTAAATATATTCATTAAGATCGAATTAATTACTATTTGCTTGGAATATAATAATATTCCTTTATCCTTTTTTGATAATCGTCCTTATTACTACCAATTTTATTGACACGAGGTCGTTTGGTTATGGTGTCTCTTCGAAATGTGATGCCCATCATTTCTAAGAAAAGGTTAAATCCATCTCTTAAATTTTGGGGTGCTAGGGCATTTCCTTTGATTCCTGGTTGCCCTTTAAACACTAATATCGAATCAGCAATGAAATCCTGAGTAATGATATCATGCTCAACAACAAAAGCTGCTTTTTTTAGCTCTTCTATTGATTTTCTCAAGATTTGAGCAACTTGAAGCCTCATTTCGACATCTAGAAAAGCAGAAGGTTCGTCTATTAAATAGAGATCTGCTTCAGTTGATAGACAATTAGCAATAGCAACACGCTGTAATTCTCCTCCGCTTAATTCGGATATTTTTCTGTCAATGATATTTTCCAATCTTAAATTATTGATTAGCCTTTTTTTGTATGATTGACTCAAGTGTGTTGCGAATTTTATTTGTGAGACATACTTTGATACAGGAGAAGTCTCGTCTAATTTTATATATTGTGGTTTTACCGAGACTTTTATTTTATCTTGTTGTATATCACTATTACTTGATTGAATTTGATTGGCAATCATGTCAATAAATGTTGACTTTCCAATTCCATTTGGTCCCAGAATACCAATTATTTCACCTGCATGAATTTCGCTACCAGAAACATCCAAGTGAAATGATCCCAAATTTTTTTCCATATCCTCGTAAGAGAAGATAACAGCTCCAATATCAAATAATGATTCTATAGGAGGTCTTTCGTGAAATTTAATAGCTTCCTCCCTGAACCTAATATTTTCATCCTTTAAATATCCATTTAGATAAATATTAATTCCAACTCTTACACCTTGTGGATGAGATACGATTCCATAAACACCGGGAGTACCATATAAAACTGAAACATAATCGCTTAAATAATCTAAAATGGCTAAATCGTGTTCCACGACTACGACTGTTTTGTTTTTTTCTGCTAGGGTTCTAATTAACCTCGCCATATTTATTCTTTCGCTAACATCCAAATACGAACTTGGTTCATCAATAAGATAAACATCCCCGTCCTTTAAATAGGCAGCAACGATTGCTACTCTCTGTAATTCTCCTCCAGATAATACAGAAATGTCCCTATCTAGTATTTTAGTTAAATTCAATTGTTCAGCTACCGAGTCTAAATTACCGTCCTTATCGTTTTTGATCAGCAAGTCATTTACTTTTCCTGAAACCACCTTGGGAATGGCAGTAATATCTTGTGGTTTGTGCACAATTTGCATTTTTCTCTCTTTTAAATCAATGAAGTATTGTTGCAATTCTGAACCTTTGAAAAAATCCATAATTTCATTATCATTTGGAGCGTCATCTCCGAATCTACCGAGGTTTAGCTTTATATCTCCTGATAATACTTTCAGCATGGTGCTCTTCCCCACACCATTTTGGCCGATTAATCCCAGAACCTTTCTTTTTTTAGGAATGGCCATTCGGAACAATGAAAACTGGTCCTGGCCGTAACGATATGTTACTTGATTTTTCAGCTGATCAGGTAGATTAATAATGCTTATTGCTTTAGTAGGACATTTTTTAATGCATATACCGCATCCTGAACAAAGATTTTCGACAATTTCTGCCTTGTTTATCTCTTCATTCAGTACTACAGTTTTATCTCCTGTTCTCACTCTAGGACAGTACTTAATGCACGGTTTTTCCCCAAAGGGACTGCATTTATCTGGCTTGCATAAGTCTTTGTCAAGGACGGCTATTCTCATGATAAGTTCACTATGTGAAATAAATACAAAATGATAAATAATTTTTTTCATTTTTCTAATATAATTCGAGGCTTAGAAGGAGAAATATTGAATTGAAACAAGGAAGTTCACAACATTGGTTAGAAGAAATAGCACACAATCTATTACAAAAAAATTTAAAGCAAATCACACTTGCAACTGGAAAAACTCCATCGGGGCACATTCATATTGGAATATTGAGAGAAATCATAATTTGTGATTCAATAAGGCGGATTCTTGAAAAAAATGATAATAATGTTCGATCTAATTTATTTTTTGATAGTTTGGACGCTGCAAAAAGATTTCCAGGTTATATTCCCGAAAATTTTCGAATAGAACACAAGGGAAAACCATTCTTCCTGATTCCGTGTCCCTTTGAGGATTGTGGTTGTGAAAGTTACGCCAATCACTTTGGAAACGAACTCACATCAACCTTTAACGATTTTGGTATAAAAGTTAACACTATTTGGTCTCACGAACTCTATAAAACCAAGGAAATGCAAGATAAAATCAAAATAGCCCTTGACCACACAGATGAAATTAAAAAAATAATCAAGAAATATATTTTACCGACCTTAGATGACGATAAGAAAAAAAAATTTCTTGAAATGCAAAAAAATTGGATGCCACTGATGGCAATATGTGAAAAATGTGATAAAATACAATATGTTAACAAAGATGGTACAATAGAGCCAAATAGAGTCAAGAAATATCTAAAAAAGGAAGAAATAATCGAATATACCTGTGCAGCGTGTAATCACTCTGGAAAATTATCTCTCTATAGTGGTAGGTTAAAATTAAATTGGAGAGTCGATTGGCCAGTAAAATGGGCGCTTTTCAAAACTAATTGCGAACCCGCAGGAAAGGATCACGCTGTAAAAGGTGGAGCTTACGACACGGGAATAGAAATCTGTAAAAGAATTTTTGGATACGAAGGCCCTATGAGGATTCCATACGAATGGTTAAGATTAGGTGATAAAGACATGAAAACTTCAAAGGGAATCGTCTTTACGCCTTCTAAGTATCTCACACTAGCAGATCCCGAAATTTTTCGGATGCTTATTCTAAGGACTAATCCCATAAAACACATATCCTTAAGGGTTGAAGAGATGCCCCAATATTACGATTTTTACGAAAAAATGGAAAATAAATACTATAAAATCGAAGCCGAGGATATAAACGAAGATAAAAATGCTTTAGAATATATTTATCCGCTTGTAAAGGTAGATGAAATTAAAACTAAAAAACAAAAAACCATTCCTTTTAAAGTTTTGAGTTTTCTATCACAACTTCAAAACATTCTGAGTTTAGACAAACTATATACCAAATTTCTATCTATTTTAGATTATGGGAGCAAGGATGATATACCTTCCATTGAAAAATTTGAAAAATTACTAATAAGAACCAAAAGTTGGATTGACGAGGTAAAAAAGATTATAGAGAACGAGAAGGATGCCAAGATCAAGAAAACCATCCAACAAAAAATATTAATATTTGAAATTAAGGAAAAGTTAGACAAAAAAATAGTAGAACATTTAAACGAGAAACAAATTCAAGGATTAAAATTATTAAATGAATTCTTCAAAGAAAACGATAAACTCGATGAAGATACGATTCAAAATAAAATATTTACTATTGCTAAAAACGATCTGGGAATTCCTCCAAAACACCTTTTCCAAGCAATCTATTCCATAATATTGGGAAAGAAAAAAGGACCAAGATTAGGCTCATTCTTACTTCTACTGGACAAAGCGTGGCTTGTTGAAAGATTATCCGTAGAATAGGGCGCTAATCTTTTTTATTTTTCTCGGTAGGTTCTTTTTCTCCTTTTGATTTTCTAAACCTACCTAAGAACTTCCTCTTTTTTTTTTCCTTAAGCTGTTTATAACAATCAGGACAATACCATATTGATTCATCAATCATTTTCTTGCATTTCTTACAATGTCGATGAGGATCAATGTATATTTCAGTACTTTTTGATTTATGTCTATCGAATTTACTCAATATTTTTTCACATTAGTCATTTTAGTAAATATAGAAATTATA
>JBHLMB010000116.1:0-7296 GCA_048938565.1 Promethearchaeota archaeon
AACAAAACTTACATCGGCTTTTATCGTAATAATTTGGTTTCTATTCGAATCGATCTTTATTTTCTTTAATGCTTTTTTCAAGTTTTCCTCTGATCGACTACATATGACAACATTTGCTCCTTCAATATATAATTCTTTTGCACAAGCAAATCCCAATCCCTTACTTGCGGCCATAACAATGGCGACCTTATTCTTAAGACCTAAATCCATATTAATTCACTTTTAAGCTAAAAAAATAACTTGTCTAAAATAAGTAGAGTTTTGAACCTTTAATATTTCACCAGATTGTGTTTAAAAGTAATAGAGGTTAATCTTCGCAATATTATTCAAATTTTAAAAGTAATATCCAAAAATTAATTAATTAGTTGTTCGATCTGAATTAATATAAGCATAATTTGAAAAAAAAGATTGCAAAGCTCCATTTGATCAACATGCATAAAATCATTGAATCAATTTTCAAAAAGCATGATGAGTTATTTTTGGGAAGAAAATCTGAGATCAAATCCTATGTGATAAAATATTACAAAACTCTTTTTACTTCAAATCCCTTGCTTAAAATAGAACACAATGATGCTTCTGACCATTTAAAAAAGGTTGGTTTTCGAGATAACTTATCTTCGTGGCAGAATTCATATAAAAACCTTATCGTGAGCTCTTGTTTAGTCGTCAAGGGGAAAGAAAAACGACACGATTATAAATTTTATTTTACTGAAGAAAAGCTCCCACTTGAAGTTGTTGAGCGCATTGAAAAAGAAATCGATGCAGGGGTTTAAGATTAAAAAAAAACATCTATTTTCCGACGCAAAATTAAAGATCAAGAAAATAATGAGTGAAATTCAGGGGAGAAATGATGCTTTTTATGATAATAGGTTAAAGAAAGTAGAGGACGAAATTTTTAATTCCGAAGAAGCTTTTATAAATGTTTCAAAACAGATCGAACAATTAATAAATGAATTAGATTCTTATACGAGCTTATCGAATCTACCCGAGGCAATAAAAACTTATTTAAAGATTAAGAGTCTATCGAAATCAATTGGCGAAAGTAGAATTATTGAGAAATATCCAACAATTTTAAAAAACTTTGAATCTATAATAAACACTAAATTCGAAGAGTTGAAGAAACTCATAAAAACTTTAGTAGACAGGGGATTAAACGAGCTTAAAAATAAGAACATTGAACAAGGAACTATTATTTATCAAGAAATTACAAGTAAGATTTTGAAATATAAGGATGAAATATACTTACCATATTATACTAATTAAAAAAGAGTAATTATTATCATTCTAACCTGAGAAGATATATATATCGAAGTTGAATAGTATCATTTAAGTGAATACCATGGCAAGAAAAAAGAAAGAGAAATCTATATCAACCATTCCAGATTCTTGGGAAATATCAACAAAGCCTGAAAATACGGGCGTGAGTTTGAAGAACGGAAACAAGGAGGGGTTATCCGTTTTAGTTGAACTCACGGAACAAGTACAAATAGAACAAGATCACGACATTAACATCGAATCGATCAGTTTCAAGGGGATGTTGAATGTTAAAAATCCAAGCTTAAGAGACCGAGTATGGGACATTACCTTCGAACTGAATAATGTTGAAAACACTAACCTTGATTCGAAATTTGAGATTAAAGAGTTGGGGATTGAAGAAAACGACAATAAATTCGCCCTTGATTTTCAGATCACTGGAGAAAAAAGAAATCTATTGTTAGTCAAAGAATATATAAATACTTCACCGGCGGCAAACGAGACTTTAAATTTAAAAGATATTGAAAGGCATCTTTTAAGCTTAAAAGACAAGAAAAGCGAAGTCGAGGCTATAATAATCGAGGAACCTGAGGAAACAGTAATTCAAACACCAGATGATGATAAACTTGAAGAACAAGAGACAATACAGACGGATATGGAAATTCAAGATGAATTTTCTGAAGGATTGAGGGATTGAGAAACGATGAAACTACGGAACTTATTGACGAAGAGAGAGAATCAGAACCTCAGAGTCTTCCAAATGGGAAAAAAATTCAAGAATATAATGATGTTGATCAAGAAGATATCGACATTGACGAAGATGACTTGGAATACATAGAAGAAGATGAAGAAAAACAAGATTTCGAATTATGGACATTAGAGGAACTTCGAGAATATTGCGAGGATAACCTCTTAGATATACCCGAGAATGCGACTAAAAAAGAAATAATAGAAGTTATTCAAGAAGCAGAAAAAGAAATGTATGATGGTGGTGTTGATTTGGAAGACATTAGTCTTGAATCATTCGGAATTTCATTAAATACTCAAAACAAGGTAATGTTTGTCATCGCCATACATAATCTTTTTGAAAAACAAATTTATGAACTTAGTGTATCTAAAGAGATTCCTGATCATTTTGATAATGTTTCAATCGTTTATACATCAAAAGGAAAAGGAGTTCTAGAGAACGGTAATCTCATTTGGACAATAGACAACTTAAAAACCAGTGAAACAGTAATAATTAAAGTTACCGCTGAGATTTTTGTAATAAGCCACGATTCAGTAGAGACGGGAATTGCAAAAATTAATTTTAAAGCAGATTCGTCCTTTACAGGAGGTTTGGAAGTAACTAACTTTTCGGGTCTCACGAGAAATAAATCACATGTGGATATGATAGAAAAAGACGAAGAACCAGATGTTTGGGATTGTAATTTGGTCTTTGAAAATCCTTCAGAATTTTCGATGGAACTTGTTAATGTAGATGTCCACGACAGGGAAAATCCTGATGTAAATTTAGTAGACTTTCAAATGGATGTATTATCCTTTCTTCCGTCTAAAGCAAATTGGCGTTCTAATATGTGGCAATATGAAAGCGAAGGATATCCCTCATTTGAAAAGAAAGTGGATTTCAGAGTAATGCCTGAATTGAAGACCAGAGTTGAAGGGAAAATCTCCCTTCAACAAGTGAAATTAGTACTATCCAGCATAACAGGGATTGTATCTTATGAAGTGGATGATAAAATTCCGGGAATCGAAGAGAAAATAAACGAGATACACATTCCGTCCTATAAAGATTGTGAAATTAAGGCTTCTCTTGTTGTTGAAAACGATGGGTCAGCACCTTTAAATGAATTAAGAATCTCCCAGAATCAATTCAATGGTGAATTCTTGCCTCCAAAACCAGAAGAATTAACATTAATTTGGGATGGAGAAACGATTGATCTCGACGATTACTCGTTAACGATTGACAACGAACAAATACAAATACATTTGCTAAATTTAAAGGATACTCCTATGAAAATGTTCGAGCCTGGTTCAAAAATTGAAATTAGGTATCTTATTCACGCAAAAAGTCCTTTAAAAGAATCAATATTTGAAACCGATGTCGTTTATACCGCAAATACCTATCCTAAAGGTACAGAATTGGAATATAGACCCGATACTGATGAGGTTCCAATAATTAAAGTTATCCATATCAGGAGGAAATTTAGGATTGGAAAGGAAATCATCCCTATTGGAATAGAAGGACATTATCAAATATTTCTCTCGTATTCAAATATCGGAGATATATCCTTGAAAAATTTCGTGCTTCTTGATAGAGTTCCAGACAATTTTTCCTATAAGAGTTTCTCCGTAGAACCTACCGAAATAAACGACGAAGTGGGAACCGATACTTTAAAATGGGAAATAGAATCATTAGAAGTCGGGGAGACTCTCGAAATCTTTTATGAAATAATAGGATCTGGAGAATATAAGGCGAGTGACGCTCAATTATCACTTTAGTTTTTTGTTATATTATTTATAAGAAAAAAGAAAAAAATATTTTTTAATTTCTTTTAATTGCTATTGAAGAATTTGGTTTGACTTGTTCTTGAAGTAGCTTGAAAGCTCTATAAGACGATGAAAAAGTTCTAGCACCATATTTTTTAACGATTTCGATTAATTCGTCGTCGAATATACGCACGAATACTTCAATTTCAGGATAACGCATTCGGAATTTTGACACTAAATACAATGCCTCATCAAAATCTGATTCTCTACTCCACGAAATAAAAACTTGGGAAATTTTCTCTAGATCAACATATGGGCGCAAATCACTCAAAAAACAAGCGCATTCATTTATTAAATGAAGCCTCTCATTTTCGACAAACTCTATTCCGTCGTTCTCATCGTCAAATAGATAAATTTCTCGATTTTTTTGTAAGGATATACGATGAGCAATCCGATGGGTTAAAAGGTCTCTACCAATTACAATAGCATTTCCTTCTTTATCTTTTATCCATTCCTCAATGTCGTCCATGGACCATTGTGAAGTAGAAAATGTTAATGCTCCGATTTCTGGTTGTCTCAAATACTTTTGCACATGCATTTCATGTACTCTGACATATATGGGACAACGGGGATTCAATTTCCTCGCTTTTTCAGTACATATTATCGCAATTCTTACTTCACTAACGAGGATGAATATTTCTTTAGCTCTATGAACGCTGGCTAATCTGAGGTTTATTTCTTCAGTTGGGTCTCCTACTACTATAGGATGCCCGCCATTAATCAAGTCTTCGACTAATTCATAATTGTCTTCAACGACAGTAAATGATTCCTTATTTTTAATGCAATGTTCAATAACCCGCTCTCCAATATGACTGTATCCAACTATAACCGTGTGGTTCCTTCTAATTTTTGCCATTATCCTACTTGTTATAACGGGATTATATTTCTCCAATAATAGCCCCGCAATAAATCCAAAGAAAATAACTTCCAATAAAATTGGCCACGCGAGATTATAGAAATTACCGAAATCTCCTGAATTGGACTGTTTCCGAATAGTCAAGGAGTATAAAAAAATGCTCCATAAGTCCTGGTTAGGAATATGCGTGAAGAAATAGATAAATCCACCAAACCAGAATAAAAACAAAATAAGAAAGTGATATTTATATTGTTTTAATTTTAGTTCGATTTGTATTATTAAATTCACGAGATTCATACAATCTTAAATAGAAGGCTTAAATTTAAAAAATTCGTTTGAAATTCTAAAATTAAAATATTGTGAAATGAATAAGAAAAGGTAAATCTGACTCCTGAAGGAGTCTTACACTCTCTCCATGAGCGTGACTTCCCGTAGTCCCTCCGGTAGCGATGAACTTGGTTTTCATTCGTCACTAAGATTTAAAACAAGGGATATATAAATGAGGAGGGAGTAAAAAACGAGTAATTTAGGCAATATTCATCACCGCCCTAAAGAGACGGTGCTTTATTTTGCGTTAATTGTAAAAAATGTAATGAAAAAAATAAAGTTTCGGCTAATCGGGTGTTAGCTCGTCCAGGTCCGATAGATCTAAACCACTATCTAATGTTTCAGGAACCTCTGATAGGAATTCGTCTAAGATTTCTCGAAGTTCATCGCCCGAGCGTTTGAGAATTAATCTGATCAAGCCTATGTTGATGTCGGGATCGGAAATCAAGCATAGAACACCTTTAGGACCGCAACTTGCAGCAAAAATCTTGCCTCCAGAAAATTCAGAAGTTACAATGTCCAAATCACCAAGTTCCAAGTTTTTACCCTGTTCTTCGGAAGCGCAAAACACGGCACTTGCTATTGCTCCAATACCATCAACATCCGCAGGGAAGTACGAGAATTTGCTCACGCTTGCGATCGTTAATCCTGTTCTATCTACCAAGATTACCTTTTTAATTCCACTTTCGCTCTTTATTATCTTGGAAAGGATATTATCGAAACTTTTAGTATCGATACTTATGTTAGACACCTATTTTATTTTTTATTGAGAAAATTTTATGATGTAATTATATTAATATAGATAGATAATGTATAAAAATCTATGTGAAAACATTCTACTACAAATATTTCGACTAAATTCAATGCATTCGAGTTATAAAGTTTAGATTTGAAGCAAACCATTTACCTATTGATATGTTTTATAGAAGATTTTTTTCTTTAACAATATTCTTATAATGATCCCTTTCCCGCCTTAAAACTTTTATTTCCTTTTTCATATTTATCATATCATCGTTAATCACTTTCTTGTCTTGTTTTCCCGAAGCGAGTTCTTCTTTTTTTTTTTTCAACTCCAATTTCAAATCTGTTATTGTTGATAAAAAATTATTTGTTTCCCGTTTCAATGTTTCTAGGTCTGCCTTAGCAATTTTTAGCTCTAATTTTATTTCTTCTTTTTCATTAGTGATCTGATCTACATTTCGGCTTTTATCCTGAAGCTCCTCATTTTCCTTCTTAACAATTTCAAGTTCTGCTTTTAAATCATCCAATTCCCTTGCCTGTTTTTCTAAATCCTCAGATTGTTTTTTTGATATAACCATAATATCTTTTAATTTTGCCAACTCCTCGGCTTGTGCTTCAGATTTCTCTACGATAGCTTTTAATTCCGCGATTTCTTGAGTCTTTTCGTTTATTATATTTGCTTGCTTAATAGATTCTTGTTCAATTGCTTTTAAATTAATAATTTCTTTTTCTAATTGATTTATAACACTATCTTTGTGGTCAGATTCCTCTTTTGCTTCGTGTAATGCAGTGGTTAAGTTGTCAGTTTTTTCTTTCAATTCATTAATTTCAAGCGATAGCACATTTATTTTATTCTCGTACTCTTCTTTTATATTTTCTATTTGTTGTGAATCTTTTGAATCCTCTTCTATTTTGCTTTCCATTTTCTTAATAGCTTGAATTGGGATGTCTTGTTTCTCACCAATCTCTTCCCAGAATTCCCCCAATTCTTCATTTTTAAGCAATTCGTAGTAATCTTGAAACAACGATGTGAATGTAGAAGCTTCTTTTTGGGGTAACAACTCATGAGCTACTCTTCTAAGCATTCCTTCTATTAATTCAGGGATTTCATTATCATCCGAAAATAAAGTAAAAATAGCATATCCTGGCCTTCCCACATAATGTAGAGCGGAATATCCTGTATAAAAGTAGTATGTAGTTATGTTTTCCTTGATTTCTTTTTTATAAAAATTCGGGCCTTCCATTCTATTCCTGCTTTCTTGATATAAATCCTTTAAAGATGAAAGATCAATATCTTTGAGCTCACATAGAAGACTTGGAATTTGAAGATCAAGGTAAGGTCCAGACTTTTCATTATATCCAATTATCAAAATACCTATCAATATTTATCACTTTAAAAAAATATTATTTAGAACTAGCAGCTTACTTAGATGTATTGTGTTAAAGATAATAAAAGATTTATTGAATTTAATATTTTAAATAAAATATCCAATCGCGATTCTTAGTAATTCAATCATAAGTCTAAGATTTAAATATATTTAAAAAAAATAGATAATATATTATTTTTA
>JBHLMB010000117.1:0-7294 GCA_048938565.1 Promethearchaeota archaeon
AACTGATTCCAAAATAAAACCACCAATAAGCTTAATATTATACCACCAGCAGCCATTACATATAGCCAAATTTTCAACCAAAAATCTAATGCTTTGCTCATTAATTATTAATTATGCATATGTGGATTAAAAATTATTGATGAGAGATTTAAAGAAGAAATCAAAAATAAAGAAGGACATAAAATTCTTGAAATCGTAATTAGTGATTTGAATCCTAAACAAAACCAAGATCAAATTTGACTAAATTATCAATTGAATTAGTTTCGATAGAATAATAAAATTTAAGGAGAAAATCCTATTATTTAATATTCTAAAAAAAATTTTTTATTTTACATTCTTTTTTCAACAATTGAAAATTTAAAAAAAAAATGATTTTTTGCTTTATCGACGATTTTTCTTCCTATTAAGCGATAAACTTACAAAAAGTAACGCTATCTTGGATGAGAAGACCACGATCGATAGTTCGTATCCAGGAATGGCTCCGGGATCGTCACTTTCCTCGGTATGATGCTCTGGATCTAAAGGATTGGTCCCTTGTGATATCTCATATCCATCGTCGTACCCGTCGTCGTCAGTGTCCGGGTCGCTTGGATCCGTTTCGTATCCATCTGCGCCGAGGATCACTTCCTCCCCGTCTTCAATGCCATCGTCATCAGTATCGTCATCGGTTGGATCCGTTACGTATCCATCTGCGCCGAGGATCACTTCCTCCCCGTCTTCAATGCCATCGTCATCAGTATCGTCATCGGTTGGATCCGTTACGTATCCATCGGTTCCGAAGATCACTTCCTCCCCGTCTTCAATACCATCGTCGTCCGTATCTGGATTCATGTGATTTGTTAAAAAAGTAAAAATTTCTTTGTTGGATCGCTAACATTAACGATTACCAAGCCATTTTCTTCCCCAATGTATGCAATATCTCCAACGATACAAGTACATAAAAGACCTGAATAAATTCCTTTAAAACTACTCAATGTTGTTGGTTATAACGATTGGGCAGTACTCGTGCACGGCTCTATTGAATTAGTTTCTTCAATGTTAATCCTTGAATTACTGATAGTGATTGGAATAGAAAACAAAAGCAAAGAAAATATGAGGATTTTTGTTCCAAATTTTTTTCCGTTTATTTTACTTTTTTTGTTCATTTTTTTCAATTTTTTTGTTTTTGTCTTGTTAATTATGTGATTTCTAATTGGTATTTATACCCATAGGGGTACTTTTTGCAGTACTTATTTTATTCTTTTTATTGTTCTTAAGGCAATCTTTTCGAAATGCAATCACATAAATATCTTGACTCGATGTTTTATTAAAACGCCTTGGTAGGATGGTACTTCAAGGCGAAACAACATATTGGTTGAGGTGATATCGAAACAGTGAGCATCGATTACGACTCCGTCATGGACAAGGACTTGACATTAGAAGAGTTTATCGAAAAGTTAGAAGACTTGTTGCGGAAAAACAAGATTGGGATCGTCGAGCGAAGGAAGATCATAAGGCAGAAGCATTATTGATATAAAAACAGAAGTTTATAAATATGAGCTCGATATTCTTATAAAAATGGCATAAATGAGGTGTTTTTATACGACACTCAATTTCAAAACAAATTTAGTAGCAAAAGTAGAAGAAGATTATAACAAGATTGAATTTAATCCTGAATTGAAAGATTTTGTCCAGAAAATGGGAAGTCTCATGCATAATTTCGTTCCCCTTTCCACAATGGCCATTAAAGGAAATATTTGGTATTGCATTAAGGATTGGCAGAAAAAAAATCAGAGTTCCATAATGGTAATCTATACTAAAAAACCAGAAGAGAGGATGAAAATTGCGAAAGAATTTATCTTAATGATAAAGGAAAGAATGAAGCACATGCTCGTCGATCCCGAAGGACAAAAGGAATTATTGGATAAGGCCTTCGAAAAAGCCTGGAATGTGTACATACAATATCTTAAAGGATAATTCAATGCTTACAAAAGAAGAAATAAAAGAGATTGACGATATTCATTAATTGTTTCTTCGAAAGCATTATAACAACCAAACAGCTCAAGCAGAGTAAAAGCGCTTAGAATGATCACTGTTTTCTTAGGTTTTAGTTAATTCTTGAATAACATTAAAATCGTCTCTAAGTTCTTCGACCGTTTCTGGATCCCCAATGTTTTTTTTAGATGTTTTCCGAGAACCATTTTTTTATATTTTCACTAATTTAGCCACTTTTTCATTCATATATTATCTCTCTATCACCCCATTCCCTTGATCTTGATATTATTTTTTACATGTTACTCGAAAACCACCTTGAAAAACACCTCGATTTTTGTTCTTTCGAAATGCAAGCAAATAAAAGCGTTAACTCGATGTTATAATAAAAAACACCTTGTGATGACATCAATATTACAGGGTATTACATTTTAGTTGAGGTGGTTCCGAAACAATGAGCATCGATTACGGCTCCATCATGGACAAGAATTTAACGCTCGAGGAGTTTACCGAAAAGCTCGAGGATTTATTGCGCAAGAACAAGATAGGAATCGTCGAGCGGCGCAAGATCATAAGGCAGAAGCAACAGGAATTTACCCTCTCTTCAATACTACAATACTGTCTGTTTAGATGGGATCAATTCTTTTTATAAGTTGGATTTTATCAAAATCATTATCGTGTGAATATAGCTCTTTTACATTGTTTTCCAACAAGCAAGCAGCGATGAGAGAGTCGCGCCCACCCGTGTCATATTCTTCAGCAATATCAAAAGCTAATAAAATTGAAGATAATCCCTCTTCCAATATGGTTATGTTTTCTGATTCTACAATAGCAATCAAGCGCTTTTTTACTTCTGAAGGGGCGAACTTATACGCTCTCACGAGAACATGATAGCTTTCCATTAAAACAATGGCGGGGATGGCAATTGTTTCAAGACCCTTAGCAACCCTTAAGAGGAGGTTCTTACAAGGCTCGTGTTCGGGTAAATCCTTATTGAAAGCGTAAATCAAGATATTAGAATCTATTCCCCTCATGTTTTCCACATGTTCCTGCTTGCAACTATGGCATCAATGTTTTTAGCTCCGTTTTCAAGGGGTGTTTCCAATATTGCCACTAACTTATCTTTCGTCTCATTTTTCTTTCTAATTTCGTGACAAAAAACGATGTATTCGCTAATTTTCATGTTTAGTCTTGCAGCCTCCTTTTTAACATCCCACCACTTGTCTTTCATTGAATCATCAATAATTATGCTTGTTCTCATATATGCAATTATGCATTGCATATTTATATACTTGTCTATTTTTATTTATTTCTTATATTACTTGAAAACCACCTTGAAAAACTCCTCGAATTCTTTGTTTCGAAATGCAAGCAAATAAAAGCGTTCGCTCGATGTTATAATAAAAAACACCTTCTGATGACATCAATATTACAGGGTATTACATTTTAGTTGAGGTGGTAACGAAACTATGAGCATCGATTACGGGTCCATCACGGACAAGAACCTAACGCTCGAGGAGTTTACCGAAAACTTAGAAGAGTTGTTAAGGAAGAATCGAATTGGTATTGTTGAACGGCGCAAGATCATAAGGCAGAAAACGCAAGAGTTTATCGTTTCTGATTTGATTTTATGAATTCTCAACTATTTCTTGAAACATTACCATTTTCTTAAGAAGTGATTCAGGCCTTAAAAATAGACTTGCCTTTTGAAATCCTCAAGACGAATACCCAAAAGTCGTCCGTAAGCTCGTCCCTAAACTCCTCCGCTATGAATGGTTCGGAAAAATTGAGATCGTGAACATCGAGCTTTTTGAAGTCTTCAAGGGAAATTTCTTTGACATCGTTGGAGCATCGAATAAAAGTGTCTTGCTCTTCAGAGAGGCCATCGTTGAAGCACCGAATTAAATTGACATGCCCTCCAGAGAAGTCTATGGGATACTCAGAATCGAAGTTGTTTTTAAGAATATTTTATTAAATGCAATAAATAATACGCCTCGAAGTGGAAAAGTTTTAATCGATATCGATGATCATTTAGATAAAGTAGATTTTCGAATAACAGATATGGGTGTTGGCATCACTAAAAGCGAAAAGAGGAAATTATTTCAAGAGTTTGGCAAGATAGAAAGGTATGGTAAGGATCAGGATGTCATTATCGAAGGTGCCGGGTTGGGCTTGTACATTTCTAAAGAAATTATGCAAAAACATTGAGGAGAGATTATTGTTGAATCAAAAGGGAGAAATCAAGGTTCACGCTTTATTATCAGATTTTTTAAGAATAATACTAATCTAAACTTGGCAATTCCTAAACATTAAGAAAGAACCTTCTTTCCAGGGATTATTATAAAAGCGTAGGTATATAAATGGATCTTTATTTACAATCTATAACACTTGAGTTGATAATGAACTTCAATTAAATGGAGCTATTATAGGTTCTGAATGCGACTTTCATTGTAAGGTTTATGATGAAAAAGAACTCTAAACCAGAAATACTCCTATTTCCTGTTGTTTTGAGAATTTAAAAAATCTCAACAATGATTATTGATATTTTTTTAATAAATTTTAAGTGAATTCGTAAAAAAACTGGAATATTTACTTATTACTAGGTTTAAAATTACATCATAAATCCATATACTTAAATTTACATTTTTGTACTTTTTTTCATAGCGAACAATTTTTTTTTATAAAAATTATTAAACAAAAATTTCCGAGTCTTTAGAATGGTTGTTGAATATATAAATATAAGTGAAAAATATAATTCCCTAATGGAAGCTTTAAATCGAGTTGGAATAGGGATTGATATCGTGAGTAAGGACCATAAAATCTTGTACCAAAACCAAACATTAAAAAAAAAGTTTGGTGATTGTGTTGGAAGATCCTGTTATGAAAAATACATGAATTTAAGACAGCCCTGCGAATTTTGTCCCATGGAACGAGCGATAAAGAACAATGTAGTTGAAAGCTTGGAATTAACTGGTGCTGATGGACGAGATTACGAATTATTTTCAGCACCGCTACCCAATCCTGATGGTATGATTGATAGGGTTGCTGAAGTCATTATCGATATCACCGAGCGCAAGAATGCTGAAAAACAATTGAAATATAAGGACCACATCATCAATTCTACATCAAACATTATCGCAACTTGCGATCTTGATGGCATAATGAATTTTGTCAATCCTGCTTTTCTGGAAATATGGGGATATGAGAATGTTTCTGAAGTGTATGGAAAGCATTTCAAGCAATTTTGGAATGTTGAAGAAAACTTAGAAGAAATTATAAATACATTAATGACTGATCACAAATGGTTTGGGGAAGTTAAAGCGACAAAAAAGGATGGGAAACTATTCGATGTACAAGTTTCAGCAAGTTTACTTGTAGACGACAAGTGTAATCCTATTGGCTTTATGTCGTCGTCAATGGATATTACGGATCGCAAGCTTAACGAGCAAAGATTAATACGATCAGAAGAACAATTTTGTAAAACATTTCACGAGAGTGTTGTACTGATGTGTATCACTACAATCGATGAGGGAAAAATCATCGAAGTTAACAACTCTTTTTTAAAAACATTTGGATTTTCAAGAGAGGAAGTAATAGGAAAAACTTCTCGAGAGCTTGATTTACTTTTTGATTACGAAGAGCGTGACCGAAAGATAAAGGATGTAACAAAAGATAGTGGTATTGAAATTAGAGATGTGAGATTCAAGGTAAAAGATGGATCTGTTATCTATGGATTAATATCGCTTTCGCAAATATCATTGCAGGACCAAAGTTATTTATTAACGATGATAACTGATATCACCGAACGAAAGCTTGCTGAACATAAAATCGCTGAATCAGAAGAAAAATTTAGTAAAACATTTCACGAGAGCATTGTTATAATGGCGATAAGCACAATCGAAGAAGGAAAGTTTCTTGAAGTTAATGACGCTTTTTTAAAAACACTGGGATTTTCTAAGAAAGAAGTCATTGGAAAAACCTCTCAAGAGCTTAATATCTTTTTAAATTTCAAAGAACGTCGTGAAATAATTAAAGAAGTAAAAGAACAAAAATTTGCGAAAAATCGAGAAATGTTAATTAGAAAAAAGGATGGAACAATTATTCAAGGTTTATTTTCTGTGTCCCAAATTATGTTGCAAGATCGCCCATATTTGTTGACAATGATGAACGATATTACCGAGCGGAAGCGAGCGGAACAAAAGCTAAAGGAATCAGAAGAAAAATTTAAAATCATTAGCGAGCAAAATTTAATGGGTATATTAATTCTTCAAGATAATGTCATTAAGTACTTAAATAAAGCGATGGGTGATATGTATGGATATTCAATTGAAGAAGTGTACAATTGGAAACCAAATGAGTTTTTAAAAATAATTGCCCCCGAGTTCTTAGAATATGTCAAGGAACAGGCAAAAAAAAAACAAATGGGAGATTCTGACCAGAAATCTCATTATTTTTTACAAGGTGTTAAAAAAAATGGAGAACATATATGGATTGAAAATTTCTCTAAAACAATTCAATACAATAATCGTCCAGCGGACCTAATTACGCAAATAGACATAACCGAAAAGCGGAAATTCGAACTTGATATTAGAGACTCGGAAGAAAAATATAGAACTCTCTTCGAGGGAGCCAACGACGCTATCTTTTTAATGAAAGATTATAAATTTATTGAGTGTAATAAAAAAACATTAGAAGTATTTGGATACGATGATGAATCAGAAATATTAGGATTTTTTCCTTGGGAAATTTCACCCTTATACCAACCTGATGGAAAGGATTCAAAAATAACCGCTATAGAATACATGGATTTTGCACTTAATGGAAAACCAGCGAGGTTCTATTGGAAACATAAAAGAAAAGATGGAAATTTTATGGACGCGGAAGTTTCCTTAAATCGCATTTTGATTGGAAAAGATAAATATATCCAAGCCATTGTTAGAGACATCACGGAAAAAATTCAAGCGGAAAAAATGCTTGAAGAGTCAGAAAAGAAATATCGACTTATCTCTGAGAATGCTAACGATTTAATTTCAGTATTAAATAATAAATACGAATACGAATACATCAATGAACAGGCTTATGTAAATATATTAGGTTATTCTGAAAATGACTTAATTGGAAAGAATGCCTGGTTAAATGTGCATCCTGAAGATAGAGAAGAATTTCTTAAGTCAAGAGACTTGTCTGAAAATGGATTTATTGCACGGAATGGTTCTGATAAGGAAGTATTGAGAATTAAGCATAAACAAGGCCATTATGTTTGGATCGAATATACCAGTAGAATATTCGTTGATGACAAGGGAAAACCTAAAGTTCTCTTGAT
>JBHLMB010000118.1:0-6862 GCA_048938565.1 Promethearchaeota archaeon
TCAAGATATTGGCGATTGGGATGTTTCGAATGTTGATGACATGTTCCACATGTTCTATCGGGCTACTGCCTTTGATCAAGACATTGGAGATTGGGATGTTTCGAGCGTTCTAGATATGAGCGGAATGTTCTATGATGTTACCTTATCAACGGATAATTACGATAAATTATTAATCGGATGGAGTAATTTACCTTCCTTACAAGAAGATGTCTATTTTCACGCAGGTAACTCGAAATATACTGCGGGTGGTGCAGCAGAGACAGCAAGAAATGTTCTTATAAACACTTATACTTGGAAAATAAGTGATGGTGGACCGGTTTAAATATCTTGAAATAAAATTGATAACATATTGAATTAGTTCTTTTTTCCAAGAATTTTCATTTTTTTTTCTATTATATTGCTTTTCTATCTTTTAATTAATCAAGTAAGTATATTGTATAAGTCAGTAATTAAAAAATCTAATAATTAAAACCAAATTCATTAAAAAAGAGTAAGAAAAAAAGTAGGTGATTAATTGTCAAGTATTGACAATAAAAGTACTTGCTTATTTGTACTTGATTGCTAAGAGAAGATCGTTTTTCGTGATTTTCTTCCTGTTTGCGTGCATCGTGAACGCTCGAGCTTGTTCGGTCAATCCAGTTGCGGTCTTTTCCAAGTGATCGATTAACAAGTCAACTGCGTTTCGGGCTACGATTGAAGCTCCTTGTTGTTTCATGAGTCGCCTGATTGGTGACCACGCAAAACTATGTTTCTTTTTTGCCATAATTCATTCCTCCATTATTTTTTTTCAAAATGATAGTTTTTAAGTTTTTTTTGAAATATTTTTTATAGTGCTTAGTTAATAATATATGGGAAGAGATATTTAAATGTTTTGTAGGATTTGGGTAAAATTTAGGAAGTTTAACGAAAAAATTACGACAATATTTTTTTGATCATTGTTAAACGGCAATGGTTCTGCCAACATCTCATATGTGATCACTAAAAAAAGCATGCATTACTTATTTTGAAAATGTGTTGATCCAATATAGTACTAAGATAGATCACCATTAGACACTTTTTTCCCAAGATTCATGCGACTTTTTAAAAACATTAAATCAAAAAAATAAAAGGTAGGACCAATATTCAATAAATTTTTCGTGATCATTATGTTCAAGTTATGATGGAAATTGCTAGAATGAATAAATTTTACAGCAGTAATTACAAGTGATTAATGGTAACAACACACTAAGTACATTTTATTAGAAACAATTAATTCCAATTTTTTAATGAAATATTTTAAATTCCAAATTGGATTTTTTCTTGTGTTGATTAAGTCCTTATTTATTATTACTCTTTGGTTTCTAAAAGATTAAATAAAAATTTAATTATTATTTATGAGATTTAATTTTTCCAATAAATAATCATGATTGATGAAAGCGTTCTTGATTTTTTTATCAATTTACTGACATGGGTAGCAGCGTTTTTATATGTAATCGTCAGTATAAAACAGAAGGATTTAAGAAAAAATGTTCCTTCAATTTTCTTTTTTGCTTTCGGAGCATTATTTATGTTCTTAAAAGTATATTCTTCAAATTTAAGAATTGTTAGCAATATTATCTACGCTTTTGGAATTCTGTCGTTTTTTCTTGCCACGGTTTATGAAGAGTTTAAAATGATTAAACAAATTAAAATCAAGTCAAAATCAAAGAAATCACTGATATTCATTTTATTTCAAGGTTTATCCGCGATATTTTTGCTTCAATTACAGGCTCTAATGGTGGTTCTTAATTTCGCGATAATTATAATGCTCGTCCATATTCTCTATGTAAAAAGAACTTATTATTATGTTGCTTATTTATTTTTCGCATCATTCGCTTTTTTGACATTAATTTTCATCATACTAGATAATTATGATGTAGCTGGAGCATGGGAATTGAGATATATCAATAATTTAATCTCAATGACCATCGTTTTAGTTTCTCCAATTATAGCCTATTTTGAAATCAAATTAAGAGATTCTTACTCTCAAATTTTGATTTCAGAAAGAAAATACCGTCGAGCGTACGAACATGAGAATTTTTACAAGAATTTATTTACTCATGATGTGAATAATATCTTTGGTATCATTCGAGGAAACGCTTGCTTGGGATTGATTCACCTTGATTCAAAAGAAAAACCATTCGAATTGAATTTAAATGGTGCTTTAAGCGCAATTCGCAATGCCGTCGATAGAGGAGTCAAGTTAGTGACAACCGTTCGATATTTATCTGAATTGGTAGATAACCAGAACACCGAATCTCAGAAACTTGAATTATATAGTATTTTAAAAGAGGCGCTTAAATATACTGAAAATATATTTGAGGAAAAACAAGTTAGCGTGAAAATAAACCCTCCTGACGGGAATATAAATATTCAAGCAAGTCCCCTGATGTTGCAAGTTTTCGAAAATCTCTTAAATAACGCAATAAAGTACAATACAAATCCAGTAGTAGAGATAACAATTATTATGTCTAGGGTTATTCGAAATGGAAAAAGATATGTCAAATTAGAATTCGTTGATAACGGAATGGGCATACCTGACGATAGAAAGCAAAAAATTTTTCAAAAGGGACATCACGACTTCAAGGGAGGTAAAGGTTTGGGAATAGGATTATCTTTAATTTTAAAAGTAATCCAAGATTCAAATGGAAAGATATGGGTAGAGGATAAAGTCAAAGGAGACCATTCGAAAGGAAGTAATTTCGTCGTACTACTTCCTGAAACAATTAACCAATTCAAGAAAGATTAAGAATTATAATCGTGCTATGAATTTTATAAAAGGTTGAAAATAGATTTCTGATTGTTATTAATATCGATACTGGAATTATACATAATTGAAGGTATCATCACGTCAAGTTCGTTCGATAAAAATTAATAAATGTTCCTTGTATTATTATCTATTAAATAAAAAAGTGATGAAAAATCTCAATCTTGGCGTTAAAAGATGTTTTTATCTGCGAAGGAAGGGCGAAAATGGTCATAATGCCCGAAGTACATTTAACTCACATGGACATCCGTCAAGAACTAATACGCTTTATTGGCGTATCAAAGCTAATGTATAATATATATAAAAATGATAAAAATTACTATCTTGAAGTTCCGCTACTCAATATCTCTAAGGTATACAAGTCAAAATACAATCTGGCACACACCGCAATAATAGAAACATACAACGGCATGATGTACACTCTGATGCAAGTTAGTAGTAGAAACATGTTTGGAAAAAGAGGTGCGACTCTAATCGTCAAAACTCTCAATTATATCATTTCTAGAGTGTCCGATCGATCGATTTCTGGTGCTCTCAATAGCAAAATTTCTAAAACTCTCTATTGTCCATACTGTGGAAATGAAATCATTCCTGACAGTAAAATGTGTGATGAATGCGGATCAAAATTATCATAATAAAAATCTTCTTTATTTTCTTTACAATCATCAAGAATTATACTTTTTTATTACTTCTAATTCTTCCATATTTTTCTCCTCTAAAGGATATTCATCTTCATGAGGGATTTTAAAAAGGTATATGTTTTAAAAGAAAAATTTTAATTAATTCCCACGCATTGTTATACTTAAAGCTATAAAGATAATTATATATATTAAAGAGATAAAAAAATGACTGAAATAACCGTACCTGGAGCAGCAGGCGTGGCAATTAAATGCAAGGATGGAGTGGTGCTAGCTAATGACAATCGCGCAACTCTAGGATACACAGTGTCTAACAAGAGCACGAAAAAAGTTTTCAAGATAACAAATCACATTGGTATCACTGCATATGGCTTGATTGGCGATTATCAGATGCTAGTAAAGATTTTAAGAGCCCAAGCAAACTTATACGAGTTAGACGCAGGTGCCAGGATATCGACAAAAAGCATGGGGAAAATGGTTTCGAATTATCTCTATTCGAGAAAAATGTTTCCTTTATATACCAATCTCATTGTTGCGGGAGTAGATAGTGATGGCCCAATATTATATACCATGGATGCGATTGGTACTTTAATTCCCGATGATTATGGTACTACTGGTACGGGAATGCTTTTGTCAATTGGAATCTTGGAAGCAGAATACAAGCCAGATATGACTGTGGCTCAAGGAGAAAAATTAGCAGAAAAAGCTGTTCGCAACGCAATAAAGCGAGACGCAATGTCTGGCAATGGGATTGATATTCTCACGATCACGGCACAAGGTGCGAAAGAAAAATCCATCGAAATTAAAGAACTTGGAGAATAATCTCTTTTTTTACTTTCATTTTATAACATCCAAAAACAATTTATTTCATGTATTTATATAGTAACCACGAATCAATGCATCCAGGTAATCGGATTTGAAACTAGCTAATAACGCCTTTAAAGGAACTCGAGAAATTAAAAGTTTTACTAAGGAAGAAATCATTGGCTTAAAGCGAGAGCTCGCAAGGCTCAAGGAAGAAAAAGCCCCACAAGAGGCTGTCAATAAATTTTTGGAAGAAAATGTTTTAGACAAAGAACTTACAGATTATTACGCACATTATTTATATCATGCAAGTGAATTCATTACTGGATACTTAAAAGACGATTCTCATAAACCAAAAAGTAATATTTATCCTAAGCATCTCATAGAGAGCATGCTAGCTGAAATTAACTTGATTATAAAAAACTTGTCTAATTTAAGCCAGAATTGCAGGAATGCTAAGAGATTTCTCAAAGACTCCTCTTTTTTGGACGAATTGATAAAACCCATCCTTCAAATCGAAGAAAAAGGAAAGGAACTTGTTCAAGAACTTGATAAAATAATAATCCCTGCAAGTGGAATATCTGAAGATTTAATATCCTTATGGTTAGAAATTAATAGGATAAAGGATAATAGCGTGATAATCGAAAACCTCCCAGAGACTTTAAAGTTTTGGGAAGAAATTAATGAGATAAAAACCTACTTTGATTCTTTTAACAAGGATCTTGGGAAAAAAAAGAAAAAAGTCGCTGTTCAAGCAATTCGTTTTACAGAAATTGTAGGTTTCGTTAATTCCCACTCAAAATCCCTTGTGGGATTCTATTCAGATCTCATTTATGTTCTGTATAAGAAGGATCTTTTCCGTGAATTTGAAGACGAATATATTAATGTTCATGTTAGAAAAGAAATCACGCAAGCAATTAAGGAATTGGTTGTTCCCATATTTACTAATTTAATCAAGATCGAATTACAAGATGTAATAGACGAAACAACAGAGATTGACAAGCAATATCCCCTGGGAGAAGATCAGCAGAATATTTCGATTGATAACCTTTTGGATCAAAAACTAAGCGTGTTTCTACCGAAACTGGTCTCATATTACTTTACGGGACTTGAAAAAAAGTATCAAGACATCATTAACGATGTAGGCGAACAAAGCGAATTTAATAACATCCTTGAGAACTACGACACTAAAGTTTCCATATTTCTTTCTATCATTAAGGGTATAATAGAAAAAACATCCATCTTAGAGGTTCTTATTATTCCATATAATATAATTACCGATTCGCTCAAAAAGATTCTTTCAAACTTAATTACTGATGTAGAAAGGCGAAAGACCGAGTACGAGTTTTACTTGAAAATAATTAAAAAAGAAAGACTCAGGGATAACATTAACAATTTTGTCTCACAGAAAATTAACTTACTCAATGAATACGTTAGCAAATACGAGGACGAAACATCTCTATTAATACGGGAGGAATTTCCGCAAGTTAAGAAAATGCGACAGCTTCTCACCCAATACAAGGAATGCATCCAACAAATAAAAACCGAGATTTATACGAAATTAAACTCGGTAAAAAAAAAAGACCTTGACATCCACCAAATTATAAAACGATGGGAAGATAATTATCACAAAAAGAAAAACCAGATAAGTTTCCTCCTTTCCCTTATGATAAACAAGATTTTTAAGAATTTTAAAGACCTTCTGGAGGAGGAAGAAACATTCTTTGAAAATATAGCAGACATTACGGATCAAGAAGAGAGTATGGAGTTACCTCTTAATTTTTCTTTATCTCATGCATTGGCAGATAAAATGACTGACTACGAGTTGCGTGACAGGATGTCGGAAATTAAAGCCAGAATAACCAAGAACGAAAGAACAAACGAGCTTTTCAAGGCGGAACTGGTAAAGATGGAAGAAATTATTGAAACGCGCGTGAAAATAAGAGAAGGCATTACCGACACTAATATAAAATGCACGGTCTGCCATCAGTTTATAAAGTTTGGAAAAGAAAACATCATTAAATGTCCGTTTTGTGAAAGCGCATATCATTATCTCTGCGTGGCTTCTTGGCTAGCTAAACATAACGCCTGTCCAACCTGTCAAAATGTCTTCTTGGACCCCAACTCAAATATGTACAAGCTTGATGATGAAGAATACGATTTGGAAGAAGAGTTTGATATAGACTTGTGAAATATATTAATAAATGAGTATTTAACACTATTAGCCGAATTTTTATTGAAAATAGTATTTTAAAAATATTCAATCACAAATGTAAAAAATAATGAAAGATAAGATTAAAAAATCGGAAAATCCCTTCTAATTTTGATCTCTCTCTTAAAATTGTTGATTTGTTGGGCTATAAACTCCCGTGGCTTCAATTCCATCTTATCTCCAAATATATTCAAGTGATCTTCCAAAATGCTCGTGGCTTTTTCTAAACCTTCAATTCTTTCTTCAATTTCTCTTAGCATTCCATCACCTCTACTATTTCGATACTTTTATTGATTGAATTCTTCTTGAATTTTCAGGTGGTCTGATACTTCTCTAGCACGAACCGTAAAAGAAGCGTCTATATACATCGTCAGAGCGTGAAATTGTCCATTATCTCCGGAGTGACAATAAATGTAAGTTATG
>JBHLMB010000118.1:6872-7287 GCA_048938565.1 Promethearchaeota archaeon
TCTAATCTTGCTCTTGTCAATATCAACAATGTTGATGTCTTGCCCAAATATTTGTTTGTTACATCGTGGACAAACCGCCAGCAGCTTGCGTGATAGCGCTCTCGATTGGTATCTATTATCTTCCAACTAATACACCAAAAATTTATTATGGGTATGATATCAAAAAAAAAAAGACACCTAAATTAATGGTGTGATATACAGATAATATTAATTCTTGAAATAGAATTATAAATCCCTGATTTTTTAAATTCTTCAAATTCTTGCTTTTATCAATTTTTAAATATTAATCATATAAATCAATTTAATAAGATGTTTTTATACTGATTATATGATCCAAATACTGAAGTTACTACCCCTATGCATTTATAAAGAATACAATTACTTGATAAATTAAATAAAAACAAACAATAAGGTG
>JBHLMB010000119.1:0-7196 GCA_048938565.1 Promethearchaeota archaeon
AATATAGGAGTTAGATTTCTTATCTCACCTTCTGCGGTAGGATCTCTCAAGGAACAACATGAAAAAGAGAAATTCATTTTTATTGATCAATATATAGACAGGACTAAAAGAAGGGAGGATAGTTTTTATGATGGAGGTCAAGTCTGCCACATAGGGCAAGCAGATCCGTATTGTGGATACCTAAACGATCTTTTCATTGAAGCCAGCAATAAAGTAGGGAGTATTAATGTACAAAAAGGAGGCATATATGTATGCATTGAAGGACCACGGTTTTCAACGAGAGCAGAATCGAAAACATTCCGCCAATGGGGTGCCGACGTAGTTGGAATGACTACATATCCAGAAGTCGTACTTGCAGCTGAAATGGAAATGTGTTATTGTTGCGTTGCAATGATAACAGATTTAGATGTATGGGCAGGGGAATGCTTACAATGTGGGATTGTGGAATTTGCTGAAAAGTGCGAAAAATGCGGTGGATCTGTTAAAAAAATAGCTGTAGATGTGAATGAAGTTCTCGAGACAATAGCAAAAAACACCGAAAATTTAAACAAGCTGCTAAGAAAAGTAATTGCTTCAATAGACATAAACAAGGATTGTTCTTGCCATCATAGATTAGAAGGAGCAATTTTATAAGAAAGTCATAAAGGCAAAAAAAAATCTAAAAAAACAAATAACAAAAGAAAATAAGTTTATTTTTAGAGTTCTACTCTTCAACGGATATATCTAATAACGAAAAAATCTCGTATCCTGAGAGTTTTTCTCGTCCTTTCAAGCTTCCCGTCAATTCAATTACGAAACCTATACCAGCTACAACACCACCTGCTTTTTCCACGAGATTTGCTGCAGCCTTTGCCGTACCGCCAGTAGCGAGTAAGTCATCAATGATAAGAACATTTTCTCCAGGTATTATTGAACCTTTATGCATTTCTATTGTGTCAGTACCATATTCAAGCTTGTAGGTCTCCTTTATCGTATCAGCAGGTAATTTTCCGGGTTTTCGGACTAATATGAATCCCGCATCGATGAGATATGCTATTACTGATCCAAAAACATATCCTCTTGCTTCTATTGCGGCTACTTTTGTAATTCCCTTATCTTTATAATGAGCTACGAGTTGATCACAAGCTTCCTTGAAAGCTTCTGGTGCCACGCATAATGTTGTAATATCCTTAAATTGAATGCCTTCTTTAGGCCAATCAGGTACATTGCGTATGTATTTTAAAAGATCCATTATTTCTTAATTCCTTTTAATATTGAATTTGAATATTTATACTTTTAAATATTTAATAATATTTATTTCAATCGTTCTCATCGTGGTATGATAATAGCTGAGTTTTAGCTTACTTTATATTCTTCCAGAGAACCTAAAAAAATAATTTCATTTACAATAAAAAAAAGAAATGAGAGTTCAAAAAGAAAAATATTAAATATCAAAAATTAGTATAATATGTTAAAAAAAGGAATATAATTCTGATATTAACAAAAAATATTTCACGCTATAATATGAAGTTTATAAACCACTACGCAATACTTGATGAGGAGATATATAAAATTTTGATCATCAGCTTAGGAGGTCGTGGATCGTGAAAATCTTGATCTTTGGACCTCAAAACGCTGGAAAAACCAGCTTAATGCGAACGACTTGTCTTGGGTACAATTTCATGAAAGTTATTAATTTGAAACCTACTAAAGGAGTATCCAGGGAGAATTTCATTTTCAGAGGAATTATGGAACTTAATATTTGGGATGCTGGCGGACAAGAACGCTACATGGAAAGATATTTTTCAGAGTCACAAAGAGAATTAATATTTTCTGAAATCACGACTGCCATATTTATGGTGGATACTGCGGCACCAGAAGCGAATGTAAAAGAGATATTTGAAAAGTTTTACACCTATATTTGGCAATTCAGCCCTCATGTTGAAAAAATTTATGTCTTATTAAATAAAATAGATCTAGAAGATTCTAGAGAAGACGATTATTATGAAATTTTATCAAATAATTTAGAAAATGAGGAAAAAGAAAAAATTGTTTTTACTCCTGTATCCGTTAAAGAAGGAAGTGCTCAGCACAGGTTAATTGAGATATTAGACTATGAAATTCAAAAAAATACACTTTCAATGCAGCGACTTGGTAGGATTAGACACTTGTTAAACGAGTTAAAATCAGAATCCTTGTCGGAATATATCCTGTTTAACCAACCCGATGGCTTGCTCATAGCATCAACAATAGGGAAATTTGATAGTAAACCTCTGCAATTTATGAAGTTGGAGATGGGTACTTTAGATTCAAACCTATACCAAATTTATTCAAAAGTAATGCTACTCATTAATGCAAATCCTTCGCCAATATCTTTATCAATAATTACTTACGAATCCGATGATTCTTATGTGTTAATTAAGCAACTCGAAGACGTTGGAATTATCATGGCAGTTACTAAGAATAAAAAACCCGAAGTTTTTAATGGCGTATTGAACGCTTTAAATGGAGAGGAACTTCAAAATCTCGAAGATTATTTGAGAAGTTCCATCTAATTTTATTCATTAATTTGACATCATTATTTTATTTCAGAGATGATGATAAAAGGTTTCTTAAAAAATAGGTGTTAAATATTTTTCTTTTCGAGCGAATATGGCCATTTTGTTTATTAAGGAATAAAATGTTTAGCGATTAGTACAGGAAATTCATTGGATGTTTATCATAGTGCTGAAGGTAATTTTTATCTAATCAATCCTAAAAAGATAATCAATGTTGCTAAAGTAGTAAATAATGCTATCTTTCTATTATCTTCGAAGTATAACTAAAAATAAACAAAAAAAAAGAATATCATCCATTTAGGATGTTTAGGCTTCCTTATCGTGAAGTTTAATTTTCCTTAGGAAGTGTTGTTTTGCGTGGTGTGGAGTTCTTAGAACCGTATCATTACATTTCTCGATTTCTCTTGCTTCCACGCATAAATCTGCCGCAGTCTTCATCATTTCGTGAGCGGCCGCCAATAGTGGCATATATTCTTCCCGCTCTTTCAACTGAAAGCATGCCTTTCCTGTGACTTTAGAAACGGAGGAGGCCAATTCATAAGCAGCGATCACTTTAGCTTCTGCATAAGGATTTGAAAATCCAGCAGCTTTAACTGCCATATTTGCGTCAACAAATAATTGTGGTAAAGTTGGAGTTTTACCTTCAAGCATATCCATGATAACTTTATTGAGTTCCCCGGCTATCACATTAAAAACACCTGAAATAGCAAGCACTTTTAACAAATCCGCGTTAAATACACTCATTTCAACTGGATCCAAGAAGGGTCGACGGGCACCAATCATTGAATCTGCTCCAACGAGGATATATCCCATCCCTTTTTCTTTTATTTCGTCAACAGCTTTTTTAGCCGGCGCATCGGAAATGATTATTGTAGGAATGCTTCCCGCCATCTCTCTACACGCTTTAGGTCCTTTTAGTGCTGCATTTGGGCTCGACATTATGATTAATTCGGGTTTCATTTCGAGAAGTTTTTCCATCGCGGCAGTGCAAGTCTCAATAGGATTCATTTTTGCTCCCGAAGTCACTTCCACGACATCAATTCGCTGAGCTTCAGCTCTTTCGTCTAATAGAAATGCAAGTAATAAGGATGACCCAATCGTACCATTTTTAAGTATACCAATCTTTAAAATCTTATCTTCACTCATTTTAGACCATTTTAATTTATAATTATTTTAAAATAGGGTTTGCATTCCTTAAATTTTCTAAACTTTTTAAGGTTTATAATGTCGTATATTTTTTACTTTGATTATCATTATTTTGCTTTATACTTTTTCTTCTATTATCCAATTTTAAAATCAGAATTATTTTTAAATGAAGGGAATTTAAAATTGACATAAAAAACATTTAATTACAAATAACATATAAAATGTGTATAGAATGGAAATTAATGGTGTAGAAATAGAGGATACTTATTGCGAAGCTTTTGGAGGAAACTTTGCCCGAATATTAATAACTGCAAAGAACGAAAAATGGGCAAAAATCGCTGCTCAAGTGGCAACGGGATATGGAACTTCCACAATTCATTGCGACGCAGAAACAGCAATAGATGTGATGGTTTCTGCTGATAAAACTCCTGACAAGCGTCCAGGAGTTATCGTTATGTTTTTTATACAAGATAAGAAACAAGTAGGAAATGTTGTCATGAATCGCTTGGGACAATGTGTCTTGACTTGTCCAACTACAGCTTGTTTTGATGCCTTGAATGGATCACTAGAACCAGAAAAAGAGTTTGAAATAAAGATTGGAGCGAATTTAAGATATTTTGGTGATAAGTTCGAAGAAAAAATAGAAGGTATGTTTCCCTTTGAAGCGTGGAAAATTCCTGTAATGGACGGTGAATTCATCATTCAGAGCATGGCAAAAGCAGGGAAAGGTATTGCAGGAGGAAACTTTTTAATAATTGCTAAAGATCAAGATAGCAGCTTAGAAGCCTCCGAAAAGGCAGTCGAAGCAATAAAAGATCTCGAAAATGTCATTGCTCCTTTTCCAGGAGGTATTGCTCGTTCTGGATCAAAGGTCGGTTCACAATATTCCTTTTTGGGTGCCTCTACAAACGATCCACTCTGTCCTACGTTAAAAAGCAAGATTGATAATTCCTTGTTAAAGGAAGGTGACGAGTGTGTTTACGAAATAATTTTAGATGGTGCCACAGAAGACGTGATTAAAACTGCAATGAAGCTTGGAATTGAAGCCGCATTAAAAGTTCCTGGCGTGAAACGCATTTCAGCTGGAAACTATGGGGGAAAATTGGGTAAATTCCAATATAAACTTCATGACCTAGGATTAGGATAATATAAATTTTATAAATATATGAGTAATTAAAAAAATAAACTATAGTTTATTTACAACTTTCTTTTTATTTTTCTTTGAGGTATTTTTCTTTTTTCAGGTTCCTTTTTGTCAGATTTCTCTGAAGATTTCTCTGGTATTTCTTCCTTTTCAGAAAATTGCTTCTCTAAAGTTTCTGAAGGGCCCTTTTTAACCTTCTTTGGAGTCGTGGATTTTTTCTTTATAGTGGTTTTACTAACTTGTAATTCTTTTTTAGACTTAATGCGATAATATCCCACACCAAAACCAATTAAGAAGCCAAGGATTATTCCCACTCCTAAGGCTATCCACGGTAAAATAGCGCTAAGCAAATCAGGGATAATTGTTATGGAATGTGGTGCTGAAGCGTAATCCTCACCCAGACTTGTAATGGTACCATCTTTATCTATTACGAATACATAAATATACCAAACTCCTGTAACCAGATCGGTTGTTCTTACTTTTATTTCCATATCTTCGCTGTACTCTTGTGTTGTATTTATCCATTGATTATTGGGTCCTAATAGCGCAACCTTTACATATTGAGGATCGCTTTCAAGATCTGAAACATTAAAAGTGAACACGATATCATTTCCATAATTGATTGAAATTCCTTCTGATACTGGATTTCCATTGATAAAGTATTCATTGATTTCCGGAGGATTATTTTCTACCACCAAATTTAATGTATGTATGATGTAACTCGAACCCCCATGATCATCTTTTACGCTGATGTTTACAACATAGCTTCCTGCTGGAAAGTAGTAATCGATATAAAATTCCGTTGCAAATATGCCAGTTCCGTTATTATTTAATTCGAATGATGGCTTGTTGAAAATATCGTATTCAAAAGTAACAGATACATTCAAGTGCATGGGGCTTTCTTCGTAATCGGACGCGTTTACCACGATCCTTGCATTATTTTCGTCCGATCTAAGTACTACCGTTGGCAATATCACGCTAAAAGGATCGATAACGGGATCCTGGTTGAGAACCTTGAAAGGAAAATATGAGGTCGTGCGTTTTGTAACATTATCCTTATTGAGGTGAACGGCAATATAGTAAATACTATTATATTCTGTAAAGGATTCGTTTATTGAAAACGATATGAGATCGGTGCTATTCTTTGGCATGTCAAATAATAATCCCATTTCATCATCTATCACGGATAAGCTCCACGCATTCCAATCGTAAGACACCATACTATCGCTAGCTGTTGTAATCTGAGCAGATAATGTATCGTTAAGGTAATATCCTGCTGGTTGACCAAACGATACTGCACAGTTATGTTTTATCCAAAACGACTCGGTTGTGCTATCGTCGTTGATAACTCCTAATGTTTCATTCATTATATAAAAACGAACTGATTGTTCGCCTAATGGTGCGAAACCGTCTGGTGAATATTCATACCAATAAATATTTAATCAATTAAAATAAAGCTTTTAAATATTAATAGTTAAATTAAAAGCCGTGTTATTACTAAAGGTCATTTCTAGATTAACTTCTGAAACACCTGGTGATTGCCATTTTGTCGTGTTTACCGAGATATTTACGGATTGAAAATTACGATATATTATCGACTCATTAATTTCAATATCGCTGGGATTTAACGAATCTCCGTATGTTGACATCCTTAAATTAACTCCATCTGAATAATCAGCTTGACTAGTATCTCCTACTGAGAGATTTCCAGATAAAAAGAAATAACTCAAGGTAAAACTCAGAGTCAAGACAATGATGAAAAAAATGCCTTGATTTTTGATTTTTTTATTCATTTTGATCTCCTTAGCTGTTTGTTTTTCAATTCTTTATTTTTATAAATTAAGATTAAAGCAATCGGAAGCGATATTGGAAGGATATAACATAGAAATAACGCTAACATTGACAATTCAATAGTAACTTCAAAATATCCTGAAGCTATCAGAACTCCAGAACTATCTCTTAATTCATAGCGGTAGCTTTTCACACCAAATTCGTAGGGATTTAGAGTGGTTAAAATTGCCGCCTCAATTCTATTTTCACCTCGCGTTAAAATTCCGGACACCAATGCACTATGAGGGGAGGCAAATATAGGAGGATTTTGTTCGTCAATTCTCAGTTGAAATTGCTCGGGTTCGTTTCCATTGTAATTTATTCTTATTATTACACGAGAATATTCCCATTGTGGCGTTGAGCTAGGGGCAGATACGGAAATAAAATCAATTAAAGGTACGATATTTACTTCAAGTGTTTCTGTATAATAAATCGTACCTATTTTCGAAAGAGTCATTACTATGTACACCAGCCCGCTTCCAGAAACATTTAATTTGAAATGTAATGCCCTTGTTTCGTTTGGGAGCAATGTTACAGGC
>JBHLMB010000120.1:0-479 GCA_048938565.1 Promethearchaeota archaeon
AGAAAAAAATTAATAATCATGAACAATGGATTATCGATTCGAAATACCCAAAAAAATTCACGAATGAATTCCGATGGGAGTAAGATCATAATTCCTACGATGATCCGTACAATTTTATTCAATTTAAGTGCGTAATAAGTGAAAATTTGGCCAAAGCCTATAAACATCAATATGTTCCATACCCATAAATGCATTGAAAACGAATTGTAAATGAATCCGATGATTATTATAGCAAAACCTCTCATAAGGTTATTATTTCTAATGTCTTTTTCAGACCAAACATCTTTTTTCTGTTTTATGTTTAAAACTACTGAGATTGTTGAAAGTATGATAAACATTGAAGGACCAAAAAATTCAAGAAATAGCTGCCCACATCCTGCTATAAAAACTGAGTTTTTATGAAACCAAGGTAAGGCATAATGTAATAAAATGATGAAAACTATTGATAATCCTCGAGTTACATCTAAGGATATAATCCT
>JBHLMB010000120.1:489-4352 GCA_048938565.1 Promethearchaeota archaeon
TTCATTAATTTGATTATTGGACATTGAAAACTGTTTAGACTTTCTTTAGTATTAACTTTTTTTTTGTTTTTGAGAAATTAATTTTGCGATAATACGCTTTATATCATTAAAATCAGAGATTACATTGATCCCTTGCATAATCTTTAGCTTATTTACATTTTCCATTTCAACATCTCGAATTTTAAGAATTAATTCGCTCCCATCAGGTCTATGAGTTATTATAGGCATTTCTTCTTGGTCTGAAGGCAACAGATGCACTTGCATTCCCCCCTTAATAGCCTGAGCTACGCAATTGCTAATCAGGTTGTCTGCAACACCATGAGCTATTTTTGCTACGGTATTTGCAGTTACTGGACAAATTATGAAAAAATCGTATTTTCCAATTTGAAGAGGGCCTGCAATCCAAGGATTGTTTGGAGTTTTCTCGATTTTCACATTCGTGATTATTTCTTTTAAATATAACCATTGCTGATACCATTTTACAACAACGGCACCTTCCTGAGATAATATAACAGTTATCTTGATATCATTGTTTTCCTGGAGATTTTTCATGAGATCAATGGATTCTTTTATCAAATATCCCGAGCCAGTAATTCCCCAGAGCAATTTAAACATAAATAAATCAAATTTATTTCGTTTCTTTTTTTTAATTCAAGCTAGCATATAAAATTTAAGAATAAAGTTATTTAATCTCAAAAATGATCTAATAATTAATTCTTATTTCAATCTAAGTACTTGAATAAAATGAATAAGTATATATATTTAGATAATGCTTCGACCACACCTATGGATCCTCGAGTAATTGAGGAAATTAATAAGCATTTTAATAGTACATATGGAAATGCGTCAAGTATTCATTCAATTGGCCAGCATTCTCATAAAATACTCGAAATATCTAGGGAGACAATAGCTTCGCTAATAAATGCTAATAAAGAAGACACCTTTTTTACATCCTCTGGAACTGAATCGGATAATTTGGCAATTAAGGGTGTTGCTTTAAGAAATAAAAAAAGAGGCAATCACATCATAACGAGCTCTATAGAGCATCACGCAGTGGAAATGCCTTGCCGAGAGCTTGAGAAAAACGGTTTTGAAGTCACTTATCTTCCAGTAGACGAATACGGATTAGTAGATTTAGAAGATCTGAAAAACGCAATTAAAGATAATACGATCCTTATCTCAATAATGCTTGCGAATAACGAAATTGGAACTATAGAACCCATTAAAGAAATCGGTGAAATAGCATTAGATAAAGATATCATCTTTCATACTGACGCTGTACAAGCTTTCGGAAAAATTCCCATAGATGTAAACGAGATGAATATTGACTTGCTTTCGGCGAGTTCACATAAATTATATGGTCCGAAAGGTGTTGGAATGCTTTACATTCGCAACAAAGGTATAAGAAAAGGATGGGGAAAATACATAGAACCCCTATTTCACGGTGGCGGACATGAAAGAAAAATGCGTCCAAGTACTGAAAATATTCCAGGGATTGCGGGCTTTGCTAAAGCAGTTGAACTGGCAAGAGAAGAGATGGAAGTTGAATCGAAAAGAGAAATAGCCTTGAGAAATAAGATAATCAATAATGTTATTAAAAATATCGAAGATACCTACTTGAACGGACACCCCACAAGGCGATTACCTAACAATGTGAATTTAGGATTTAAATATATAGAAGGAGAATCTATATTGCTCAGTTTAGATATTGAAGGGATTGGAGTCTCAACTGGTTCTGCGTGTTCTTCCACATCGTTAGAGGCATCGCATGTGCTGCTTGCCATTGGTTTAAAGCCAGAAAATGCTCATGGCTCGTTAAGAATCACCTTGGGAAGATTTACAACGGAACATGAAGTCGAATATTTTCTAGAGAAATTACCTCCAATCATCGAACGATTAAGGAAAATGTCTCCCTTAAAAAAAGGTGTAAAGTACAAGTTTAACAATACCTTTGAAACTGAACATCATCATTAATTTTAATAGTTTAATAACTTCCCAAAATCAAAACAATTTTTTGGGAAGAAATACTTGTTATAATGATGAGCATAGAGGAATTGAAGATATCGAATAGGATAATTCTACTCGAACAAAAAGAAAACTTACCTTCCAAATTTAAAATCAAGTCTTACAAGCAAAAATTCAGGTTAATGGAAGAAAAAAAAATTCCTCAAATAAGCATCAAGGAAATGATAAAACACTTTTTTGCAGAAGACCAGAGCGTTCCTCAAAAATCAAAAGACTCCATTTCTAAAATAATATATTATGAGAAAGAAAGAATAGTGATGCTCATAACAACAGAAGGGAAAGAAATTATTTGGAAGCGTCAGGAGTTTATTAAATTATATGGTTGGTTTTTTTTTGTTATTAATAGGGAAGATGATCTTCTTAAAAAAACTCAAAACCAGAAAGGGAGGAGAAAAGAAAAAAAAACTTTAAAGGAAGAAAGAACCATAAGCACTGAAGAATATGCTTTTGAAAAAAGGAAAATTCCTCTTAAACAAAAAATTAACATGCGTTCACTATACAGGACTAAAGAATATCATCAATATCTCAATTTTATTAAGAGAAAAAAGATTCCCCAAATGCCCATTAGGGAGGTTTTAGAAGACTTTTTCAAGAAAAATCAAACCATACCTTTAAAAGAAAAAAATGCTATCGGAAAGTTAATATATTACATTGAAGAAAAGGTCATTGTTGTCAAATCGCTGATTGGAGACAAAATGTACCAAGAATTGAAAAAGCTAGTTTCGAAATATGGTTGGTATTTTTACATAACGGGCGTACCAGTTGGACCAAGTGATATTTCGATTGCTATAGATAAAATCGAGAAGAGATTTGACATTTCTTTCATAGAAAAAATGTCTCTTAAAAAAAGTATTAACTCTAATGAATCCATAGATAATTATATATTTCCGGTATCTCTAAAACCCAATCATAATTGTCATATTTTAAGATTAGGGAATGTGAATATAATGCTCGATTGTGGGATTCAAGAAGTCGATTTCGAAAATATAGATGAATTTTTTTCCCTTATATTTCCTAATATTGATGAACCAATCTTGAAAAATGAAGCAGATAGATTAGAGCAAATTGATAAATCTCTTGATTTTGACAATAATAATGAAGATATAGATAATTTAATCAATCATCAAGAAATTAGAGAGGAGATCTCTCGAGATTCAAACCTAAATCCAGAAGAACCTTCTATACCCGCGATAGATATCATTTTCATAAGTCATAGCCATTTCGACCACCTAAATGGATTGAAGAAACTCATAGAACTTTATCCAGATGTGCCAATATTATGTTCTCGAATAACTCTTGATTTATATTTATTAAGAGATTCAGATTTTTTAAAGCAAGAAACACATGATACAATAGAAGATGAAACTTATCTTAAAATCATTAAAAATGTAATTTATATCGAGAATGGGACGAAAATAAAGTTTCCTGAAAAAAAATGCTACATATCATTTTACCATGCTGGACACATGCCAGGAGCGCTAATGTTTATGGCGAAAATCAAAGATTATCGATTTTTATACACGGGAGATTATACTTACTGGGATTATACTCCTTTTGCAGGTACGAGAAAATTCTTGGAACAAATATCCCGCCCTATTGATTTTCTATTAATCGATTCGACGAGCGCTTATGAAGAATTTGATAATATGGTGGATCAAATAAACTCACTAATGTTATTTTTAGAACAAAAAGCCGAATACGAGGATAATTGCTTGATAGGAGCAGATCCTTCAAGTTTAGCCATAACTTTTATGTTAACCATCTGGAGATATTTTCGAAAAAAACAATTAAGACGAAATTACCAAAAGAGACCCAATATATATGTAGACATGATGGTG
>JBHLMB010000120.1:4362-7145 GCA_048938565.1 Promethearchaeota archaeon
CGAAGCATGGAAGGGTCTCTCATAAATTTTAAAAAATCCCGGGTGCGCAAAAGGTCTAACCATTTGGCATCAGGCAGAACCATTTTTAACCACGTAGTCTTACCCGTAGCCCTGGGGCCGAATAAAAAGAAAGAACATTCAGGTAATTAATCATCGTTACGAATACATTTACGGCCCTATATCAAAATTAATAAGGGATAAGGCCAATCCATTCAATTCAATTAAATTCAGGTGGTTTGATTATTCCGATTTAGATTTTTTGAAAACTAAAAATAACATAATCATCTCTCATCCACCCGATCTATCTTATGGAATAATCAGAAACGCCGTAAATATTGTCGCAAGGAATCCACATAATATGGTTTATTTGGCTGGAGCCATTCACGAAGAGCCTGGAGTTTCACTTGTATATCCTCCCGAAAACGAAGAAATAGAGAAGACTCAAGAGCCTTTAGAAGAAATAAAGGAATCAAAAACAGTTCAAGAAGCCGATTCTATTGAAATTCCCGCAGAAAATATAGAACAGCAACTTAGCGAAGTAAATGAAGAAAAAGAAGACTTAAATTCTTCAATTAAAGATGACGATGAATCAATAGGACAAATTCAAGAATTCATACCTTATGTAATTAAAGAAAGTGGAAAAGACATACCTTTAATTTATTTTACGGAAGACTGGAAAGTACCATTTAGAGCAATGCTATTGAACCATTTTGCTCCAAGTTTAAAAATTAAGCTCCACGGGGATAAAAAACAAATGTTTGAAATGATCAAGATATTAGAACCAAAAGAAGTATGCTTTTTTCATCAAAATCCAAAAAAACTAATAGATCTTACTGAAGAAGTGAAAGAATTAGGAGTAGAAAAAGTTTCCATTTCTCAAGAAAAAAATCTAATTAAATTAAATTAATAATTTAATTCATCGAGGATACCTATTCTTTTATTTGACAAAAATTTAAATTATAAAAGTTTGATATAACATTTATTCAAATTTTAATATAAAAACAAATTTTAACGATTTAAAATGGAGTTTTCTTCAATATCAGATTTAAAATGGAAAGGACTTTTAACTGATGAAACCAATTATGATTTCCAATCCTTAGCCTTGAAAATATTACTTTCACGCTTGAAGATTAATATTCGGCTAAGTAAAGAGGGGGAAAAAGAAAAGAATATTGAACAAGGCATTGAAGAACTAAAAAAATTTTTTGTGAAATTAATTCGTCTACCAAGCATCCAATATGACCTAAAATTAATTAAGGGGGAATAAAATGGACCAAGTTATGTTTAAAATAGAAGATGTGATTAAGAAAATTGAAAATGGAAAAATCCTAATCTTAGCTGGAGATGAAGAACTTTTAAGAAAGTTACCTAAAGGAAAATGGATTGCTGGAACCATCCCATATTTTATTGGTAAACAAGGGGGTGTAATGACAAAAGAATTAATACATATTTTTGAACTTCCTGATTATGTAATTGATATTGCAATTAAGAAATACAACGAATCTATATTAAAAAATGTGTATGTCGACGAACCAGATAAATCATTTAGTTTTATAATAATTCCTGCATTAAGTCCTACTCATTCGTCGTTTGCAACAAACGCTATTAACTACAAGGAATTCGCTAAAAAACCCCTCATAGGATGGATTTCAGGTGTAGATTTTACGGAAATAGGCACACATACTCCCAAAATTATAAATGGCCTTAATCTTGATGTCTCCGAAGATGGTGCAATTGTAATGCATGTCCAACTTCCCGAAACAAAATATGCAGAAATTAATATTGTCAATATTTTCGAACAAGGCACGGGAGATTCTATTACATTTGATGAAGATGGTTTCAGAGTGAAAGAAGCTTATATTAATGGAGTAAAACAAAACTTTGCTGATTATGTTAAGAGAAATAATATTAATATTAAATTACCCTTAGTAGCTAATTATTCAGGGGCTATGATTAACACAAGTTTCAAACAAATAGACTTTAAACCAATGGTGGTTGATTTTTACGCCCCTATATTCAAGGGTGTAGAATATAAACTTGCAAAGAACCTTGATGATTATGTAACTAGCTTTACATCACAAATGCCAAAAGAAGGCGAATCTATTGTATTTTCGTGTAATTGCATATTAAACTATTTTTATTCCAAGTTAGAGGGAAAGAAAACAGGGAACATTACTGGCCCAATTACATTTGGAGAAATAGCTTATCAATTGTTAAATCAAACAATGGTATATTTGACAATTAAGGATTTCTAATTAAATTTATAAATCTTTTATTTTTAATTCATGTTTTATTTATAGCAGTTATGATAATATCATCTTTTCTTCTAAAATTTATATATAATTAACATTAAATTTTAATGATATAAACTCATTCCCATAATAGTATTAATTTTCTTGAAAGGTGTTTGAATAATATATTCAGAAAAAGTTATGGACCATTTTAAAAATCCTCGGAATATGGGTGAAATTCCAGATGCTGATGCTATTGGAGAAGTAGGTAATCCAACATGTGGAGATTTAATGTATATCTATTTAAAAATAAATGACGATAAAATAAAGGACATTTCGTTTCAAACTTTTGGATGTGGGGCCGCTGTTGCAACATCTAGCATGATAACTGAGCTAGCGAAAGGACAATCGCTCGATGATGCTTTAAAAATAACAAGAAAGGATGATACTGCTCAATCAATCAATTCTCTTAGCGCTGGAGAGAAAGTTGTAGTCTCTTCATTATTACAAATATCTGCTAAAGAAACATATAATCCAGAGATACCATTTATC
>JBHLMB010000121.1:0-7107 GCA_048938565.1 Promethearchaeota archaeon
TTAATTTATTTATACTTATAATAAAAAAAATTTAAAAAAACTTCTCTAAAACGAAAAGATCACAGATAGAAGGAAATCAATAATGTTATTAAGGTTCAATTATTTTTATTCTCAATAGTCAAGCTATTTATAGGCTGAATTAGGTTCTTAACAACATATTTATTCTCATGCTATCTGGATTTGCTATTATACTTGAAAACGACATCTTATATTGTTCAAACGATTCTAAGTTAACGACATTCGAAGTCGTTATATTCGTGCAAATTCTTATAGACAGTATAAACCGCAAGCGTTCTTGGCGCTTAAACAACATTTTTTTTTCAGAACAAAGCGATAACATGGAATCAATGATTCTAAAGCATATTATTCTAAATTCAAGTGAAAATCTTTTTTATTGCGTAATTGGAGATTCTACTTTAGAATCAAGTGTTGCCGTTCATGCCTTGGAAGAATTTTCGAAAAATATTGACGATTTATTTCAAAATAAATTAATAACGAGATTAGATACTCCGACAGAGCAAGCACTCTTTCGAGAACGAATTGAAACTGTTATTTTCAATTTAAAACAGAAATATAATTATGAAGCGTTAAACGAGTATATTGATCATCACATTGGTATTGGTCCTTCAAATAAAATCCTTTATGCGGGAATATCAAGCCAAGGATTGCCGATAATATCTAAACTATATGATAATGAACTATTATATGACTCGGGAAAAGAATACAATAGCGAAAATATGGAGATTTTTTGTTCTGATCTTTCTGCAAAACTTGCCACAATCACAATGAATACTATTATTAGAGCAAATACGCATATTAGAGAAATCCAAATTAGAGATATCGAGGATTTAGGATACGATAAGATTATTCTTTACGCCAACATCAATAATTATTCCGTAGATTTTGTAGCAGCAGGAAATTTTAAGGAAATCAAGGAAATTTTTAGGTTCTTTCTCGGAAGCATTTCACAGGAGAATATTTTTAACAAAGTATTCACAGGAGATCTTAAACCGTACAAGCACCTTCAGAAATATCTAGATGAGTTGGTGCAATATTTCGATAACTAGAAACCAATAAGGGATCATTGTGAAAGCTGTCATATTAGCCGCTGGAAAGGGCAAGAGATTGAGACCAATAACATCCACGCGTCCAAAACCAATGATACCATTAGCCGGTAAACCCCTGCTTGAACATACATTAATTAGTTTAAAAAACGCAGGAATTGACCAAATATTATTTATTGTGGGCTATTTGGAACACGAAATTAAAAAATATTTTGGCAATGGAAGTTCCTTTGGTGTCAAAATTGAATATATTACTCAAGAAAAAGATTTAGGAACAGCACACGCAACAGGTTTAGCACGAGAATTCATAGCTGATAGCGGCCCCTTCTTGATGATGTATGGTGATCTGCTTGTAGAAGATAGAGCATACAAAGAAATTATTGAGCATTTCAGAAAAAATAAAGCTAGTGGATTAATTTCTCTCATAGAAGTTCCTAATCCAAGGGAATTTGGAATTATTTCTTTAAATTCAGGAGGATTAGTAGAAAAGATTGTTGAAAAACCTTCCGAGGACTTAAATTTAGGTAACTTAGCCAATGCAGGGGTTTATATATTAGACCCTTTAATATTTAAGGCTATTGAAATGACTCAGAAGTCGATAAGAGGCGAATATGAATTAACAGACTCTCTTGAAATCTTGATTAACAAATTCAATAAAACGATTATTGGATATTCAATCAGTCATTGTTTTTGGAGCGATATTGGTTTACATTGGCAACTTTTAGAAGCAAACGGACATCTTCTTGATGCCATAGAGGGAGATTTATTAGGAAGGATAGAAGAAAACGTCTATATTTCTGGTGAAGTTTTTATTGGTTCTGATACCGTGATAAAATCAGGAAGTACTATTCAAGGACCGTGCTACATTGGAAAGGACAACCTTATTGGTCCAAACGCATTTATAAGGCCTTATTCATTCATTGAAAACAACTGCCGTATTGGAATGTCCGAGATTAAAAACTCAATCGTGTTATCAAATACGGCGATACCACATTTCAATTATATAGGGGATTCTATAATTTGCGAAAAAGTAAATCTTGGGGCAGGTTCAAAGATTTCAAACTTAAGGTTAGATGATAAGAGCATTAAAGTTTATATCAATGGTAAATCGATAGATTCAAAGCGAAGGAAATTAGGAGCAATTGTTGGACCAAGAGTAAAAACAGGGATTAATGCATGTATTATGTGTGGAAAAATTATTGGAGAAGATTCATGGATAGGTGCACATACCTTAGTGAACGAGGACGTGGAACCTAATACAATATATTACCTCGATCCAAATAATGGCATAATAAAAAAAAACCGAAAAAAAGACGAGAATTGTAAATAATTTAAATTTGCTTTTATACTTCTTTCGCTTCATTAGGTTCAAGATCTTCTTCAATGTCATCGCTGTTTATTTCTTCTTCAGCGACCTTCTTTTGAGCATTTGAAGACTTGCGAGCGAGTTTCTTGACATTTATTCTTTCACTCCTTCGAATTTCTGATTTTCGGGAGCGCTTAATATCAATCTCAACAATCTCAAAATTATCATCAGGAACTTCCCTGTCTTCTCCTCCTTCGGGTATTGAGATTAACTTGCTTTTTACTACGGTAGCGGTTGACAATGGATAAATTGATTTCGCTATTCTTTGAACTTGATGTTGGAATTCTCCATAAATCATTCCTTTTACAAATTTCTCATGGTTATATGACTTTGCAAATTCCTGTAATATTTCTCTCATTATTTTTCTGATGAGTATTTGTTGGGAAGAGCGAGCCCTTTTTATCGTCGTACAAATTGTCGTGACTCTAAATATGTATTTATCCTTTGTTGTTAAATTCTGTATAGTCTGGATCTTGCTAGTACCTCTTCCAATTAAGGATCTTATGTAATCGTTTGAATAAGAGTGCCCGAAAAAAATGCTTTGGCAAGTTTTTGCTTCCTCATTTAGCGAAACGACTTTAAATGTAAGCTTTAAATTTATATCCTTAAAAGAATTTGTAAAATCAAACAAGGATGTTTCTATTGTTCTACCAATAATCGTATTTTCAAGACCAACAATTTCTCCTATTGGTTGATTGTTAAAGCTTTTTGGAGATATCACTTGATACCAAGATTTCTCTCGAAAATCTGGTTTTTTCCTCACGCTTTTCTTTTTTGTTGCTTTTGGGCTCATATTGTATCATTCTATGGGTATTGTAAATTATCGCGCAACGAGTGTTCTAATTTTTTCTGGGTCGTACTTAAAGTCTTGAGTTAATAATTTGCTCTTCTTATAATATTTTATCAACCTATATATTTTCGACTCGGTCCGCTGTAGTCCTTTTTTTCCTTCAAGGTCTTTGTGGTTATTTTCCAAATGTTTTCTAATAACGAGCGCCTTTTTAACTAAATTGGTTAAATCTTCTGGTAGGGCATATTCAATACCGTTTTCATCAAGAATCGCGCTTAATTTTTTCCCGGTAATGACTTTTACCAGTGGAACACCATAAGAATCCCGTAATATCGTGCCAATCATAGATTTTGAATATCCCTTTTTGGCCAACTTGACAACGTCTTCTTCGACATCTTTTGCTGAGCGCTCTACCCAAGCAGGTTTTTCTAACCTTGACGGTCGAGTGCTCCCGCTTTTTCCTTTCTTTTTGGAGTGTATTCGAGCCATATTATACAGACTGTTTTTATTTTTTAAAATATTATATGTTGATATTATTCAAAAGTAAGTAAAAAAGTATAGGAAATAAAATAAAATTTTTGCTTTTGACTCAGAAAAATAAAACTTACATTACTAAGACCATGAGTAAGAAAAAGATACCGATATATTTTATCACAGGAAATGATCATAAGTTTAAAGAAATTCTCTCTACCTTCCAACTTGAAGTCGATAATTATGAATTGATTCAATCAAGAATTAAAACTCGTGAGATACAAGCAAGCACCATCAAAGAAGTCGCCGAGTTTAAAATTAACAGCGTGAAAGATAAAATTCAAGAGTCTTTTTTTATAGAAGACGCAGGTTTTTTCGTAGAAGAACCGCTAAATGGCTTTCCAGGAGTTTATTCTTCTTATGTTTTTAAGACGATAGGAAATGAGGGGATATTGAAATTGATTGGAAATACACAAGATTCAATAGCTAGATTTGAAGCCGTGATTGCATTATATCACGCACCTACCCAATCGATCAAATATTTCAAGGGAGAAGTCAACGGAAGCATCTCGAGTGAGATGAGAGGGGATAAGGGGTTTGGTTTCGATCCTATTTTCATACCAAATGATATTCCTAATAAGACTTTTTCAGAATTAACAACTCAGGAGAAAAACAGCATTTCACACAGAGGAAGGGCTCTTGTTCAATTGATTGATTTCTTGAGAAAGTAACTCAGTTCCTGATCTTTTAAAAAATATTCCACAAAGTAATCAAGAAAAAGATTAAAATGGTTATTATATTAATTAATATAAGAATTATTTCTATTGATATAACATGGCTTGCACTCACGGTTTAGAAAATAATAATTGTCCTATTTGTAGAATGGTTAGATCTACTATACCAAAGACGATTTTAGGCTTGCAAAAAAGCTTCAATAATCCTTTAAAGCCTTATTTCAATAAGGACGATCGAACTAAGGCAATTGAGAGCGAGATTATTGCAAATAAGAACCTGCCTAAAGCGGTAGTAGGCCCGAATTCTATGAATATGATTCCCGAAATGAAATCACCAAATTCTTTATCGCAATTTGAAAGTAAAATGTTCTTGGAAAGATTAAGAGAGTTGGATCTTTCAAAAATAGATATTCATAAAATCTCGAAAAAAAATGAACTAATTTCTCCAGAATTGAAAACTGATAAGGAATAAGAGACATTTTCAAAACCCAGAAATCTTATTTTCCATTGAATAATTAAAAAGTTATATACTCCATTGTCTTATATTTTCATAAATTAATCACTATTATTGAGGTGGTCTTTTATGGAAATCTCATGGCTTGGACACGCAAGTTTTAGAATAATAAATAGTAATAATTCTATTATATATATTGATCCCTATAATATACCTAAGGACGAAATAAAGAAGGCAGATATTATCATTTTAACACATGGACATTATGATCATTTTGACATTCCCTCTATCAAGAATTTAAGAAAGGAAACTACAATAGTTTTAGGTCCAAAAGGAATATCATCTAATCTGAAAAAAATTGGAGGAAAGGTTTTAGAATTTGGAGATATTTACGAGCATGAGGGTGTGAAAATAGAACTCATGCCAGGATACACGGCCAATAAGAGTTCCCATCCTAAAAATGCGGGTGGAGCGGGTGTAATCGTGGAAACTGATAATAAAGTTGTTTATCATGCCGGTGATTCTGATAGAATTCCAGAAATGAAAAACTTGGTAAGTAAGAATGTTAATGTAGCGCTTTTACCCTGTGGGGGAAAATTTACAATGGACATGGACATGGCAAGCGATTGCGCTCTTGACATTAAACCAAAAATAGTTGTTCCAATGCATAATTGGAACAACGATTTAAACGTATTTAAAAACTTAATGAACAAAAAAGATCCAAGTATTCAGGTGGAAATCCTAGAAAATAAGCAATTAATTATTTAAATCTAAATGGATTATTTTCCTACTTTTTTTTCAGATAGAATTTTATATGTAATTTACCTATAAATCTATAAATTTGTAGTGAAATTAAGAAGATAACATCATAATTTAGATTTAAAATACCAATATAGACTGATGAATCATGGAAATTGACCAAACTTTAATAGAAAACACCGAAGTAGCATATATCTCAATGGAGATTGCATTGGATAGCAATATACCAACCTACAGCGGGGGTTTAGGCGTATTATCAGGAGATACCGTGAGATCTGCTGCGGATCTAGAAATTCCAATGGTCGCCTTATGCCTATGTTATAGTTCAGGGTATTTTTATCAATTGTTTAACGAAATTGGTGAACAAAAAGAAAAAGAAATCGAATGGAATTTTTTTTACGAGTTTGAAAAAGTAGCTGACCCAATTAAGATTGAAATCGAGGATAAAAATGTTTTCGTATCCGCATGGCTTTATCGCGTCATTGGACAGTCAGGACATGTGATTCCTGTATATCTGCTCACGACGGATGTTGAAGTAAACGAACCTTGGATGAAGAAAATGACAGGATCATTGTATGATTCTACTTCAAGATGGAATAGAATCGTCCAAGAGATAATATTAGGTATCGGAGGAGTAAAATTGCTAAGATCTCTAGGATACAATAACATTAAAGTATTTCATCTTAATGAAGGACACGGATCTTTTGCTGCCCTTGAACTTCTGGAAGAGGTAAGCGGAAATGTGGAGAAAGTAAAGCAACAGGTTGTTTTTACAACCCATACGCCCGTTCCAGCTGGCCACGATAAATTCTCCTACGACTTGGTTAATAAAGTATTTCTAGATCGCATTCCAAAGGATATAAAAAAACTCGCTGGCAAGGAAGAGCTTAACATGACTCTTTTGGCATTAAACTTGAGTCGATATTGCAATGGTGTCGCTAAAAAACATGGTGAAATTTCAAGAACAATGTTTCCAAACTATAAAATTGATCATATAACTAATGGCGTACACCTTCCATTTTGGGTTTCCAAACCAATGAGGAAGATATTTTTAAAAAAATGGCCAAATTGGAAGGCAAATCCGTACTTATTACAAAATTCCTTAGAGCTTGATGATTTGGATGTGTTTGACGCCCATATTGAAAATAAGTTTAACTTAATAAGTTATCAAAAAGGGCATAGTTGGAACCTCTTGGACGAAGAACTCATTACTATTGGATTTGCGCGAAGATTTGCCACTTACAAGCGAGCTGTATTAATATTTCAAGACATTGACAGGTTAGGTAAAATATGCAAGGGAAAAGTGCAGTTCATATTTGCCGGGAAAGCCCATCCAAAAGATGAAATGGGAAAAAATTTCATAAAGAAAATATTTGAATCAGGTCGATACCTTTATGACAATTACGGCGTCAAGGTTGTACTCATGGAAAATTACAATATGGACCTGTCCCATATGCTTGTTTCGGGGG
>JBHLMB010000122.1:0-7095 GCA_048938565.1 Promethearchaeota archaeon
ATTACTAGGAATGCTTTATTTTGGGCCATCCAATTCTTATAAATCAACATTAAGAGATTTATATCTTTATTTTGGTCTCTTATTTCTTTTGGAATGGGGTTTATTTGATGATAAGTTAAGAGTTATTTTAAAAGGCAAATTCTACATTAGGTTTGATTTTAATTTTAAACTCCTTTTAAAAAGTGATTCAGAAACACAATCAATAAGGATTTATATGACATCAAATCGTTTATGTTGGAAACGCAACTCAAAAGGAAAGAGCCTATTTGAGGAAATATCTAGTTCTCAATGGTTTCCAAGAAGAGGAAAAAATAAATCATTTTTAGCAAATTTAAATCCATTTTTGTATTTTCGAGAATATTCTGAACCAATAAATCTTCAAAACCAATTCCTTAGTCTAGTCTTAGCACTTAAGGAATGGGAAAGTAAATTTTCTTAAAATGCATTAGTTTCAAATAAATAGAATGAAAAAATATTAATAATTATTTTTTTTAACCGAATCTATATTTTATAATATCAATTTTAATTTCATTTTGTCAATTAAATCAAATTTATAATCAATATTCATTGTTTTTTTGAGAGATTTTTAGAAATCCTTTACAAATAATTATCTTTATGATAAGAATAGAGAAAATATAAAAAGCTTTTTTTAAAAAAATCCATTTTCCTACATAATATATACCAATATTAATCTGAATAATAATGACAGAAGATAAAGAAAAATTAGAATACGACTACTCTTTCGATTATATTTCCCGAAAACTCGAAGGGAAGAAAGATTCTTATGGTATGCTTATGAAGGAAATCGTTCGAACAGGTATATGCACTCAATGTGGTACTTGTGCTGCTGTATGCCCAGTATTAGAGTGGGATTATGCTCTGGGACAGCCTAAGCTTACAGGGAAATGCACTGGTTGTGGTATTTGTTATAATCAATGCCCTCGAACCATCACTGATCCAATCGAATTAATGGGGGAATTCAAAACGGGATATGTGGCAAATACTGATATTCCTGATGTTATTGGAGGACAAGATGGAGGGACAGTCGTAAGCATTTTATGTTATTTATTCGACGAACATTTAATCGATGCGGCTATTGTTACAATGAAAAACCCTGACAAGCCATGGTACCCAATAGCACAGATAGCAACATCAAAAGAAGATGTTTTAAAGAGTGCTGGATCAGTATACGCTCATAGTCAAACTGTTGAGGCATTGATGGAAGCTATTAGAGCTGATTATCGCTCCATAGCATTTGTAGGAACTCCTTGTAATATTGATGCTGTGGACAAAATGATGAATAGTCCCGCAGGAATGCTGAAATATTTTATGAGGGCACATATATTAAAAATCGGATTATTTTGTATGGATAGTTTCTCTCCTGAAACTTTATATGCAAAATTCGAAAACGATGGTATTGATATAGCCAAGATAGTTAAAATGGATATAAACAAGGGAAAATTTCATTTATACGAGGATTTAAACGGAGATCCAGTAAAGTCTTATACAATTGCTTCGTTACAAAAATATAAATCTTCTAGTTGCAACTTCTGTACGGATTTTACAGCGGAAAACGCAGATATTTCGGTCGGATCAGTAGGAAGTGGCCCAAATAAAAATACGGTCTTTGCTAGAACAGGACTTGGAACGGAAATTATTGAAGATGCCGCTAAGAAAGGTTATTTGAAGATTGAACCTTTTAACGCAATTAATTTAAACGCGGTTTTGTTTTTGGCGAAATTAAAGAAAGTTACACAATACAACATTCAAAAAAGAAAAGTCTTTATCGTCAAGAATGGAGATGATTTCGGAGAAACAGGTGTTGCGCCTCCAGGACCTATTACAGATAAGGCCAAATCGATCTTAGGGACAAGGAAAGTTTTAAGTTTAGTAAAAAAATTAAATGAAAATACTAAAACGCTTACTGTAACGCTTACAAACACGGTTGGATTCACTCTGGAAAACATAACTGCTCGAGTAGCAACAGTTGAAGATGTATTTGAGCAAAATCCTTGGGTTGCTAATTTAAAAGAATTGTTCCCTTACGAACAATTGGAAGTAAATTACCCAGTAGATAAACTCGAAGGAACTGTATTAGTTGAAGCATCGACGAAAGAATATGGAAAAATATTTTCTCGATCTGTTAAATACGCTCCTGTGGAAAAAAAATAATTTCAAATTTAAAAAAGTTAAATTAAAGGAATAATTAAACAAAATATCAAACAAGGAGTAAAAAATATGAAAATTAGTTTAGTAGGTTTAGGAGGATGCGGAAAAACGAGCTTATACTCCGTTGCCTTCGCAGAAAAGTCTGCACAAGACACTAAGAAGTTATCACCGACCATACTCTATGAAACGAGAAGACATCCTTTCTTAGGATTGCAAGTTGGTATTTTTGATTTTGGCGGCCAGGAACAATATAGAAAAGAATATATGGAGAAACCAGAAATCTTTAAAGGTACCGATATCCTCATTCCAATCGTAGACTTGCACGATCCAGATCGTTTTGACGAAGCTAAGGAATATTTTGAGGATTTATTAAAAATTTATCGCCAAAACAATGAGAAACCTAAAATATCGCTTTTTCTACACAAATACGATACTAAAGAATATCAAAAAGAATTACTCGATACAAATGTGAACAAAGCAAAGGAAATATTCTTAGATTTATTTAAAGATTATGAATTTTCTTACTTACTCACGAGTATTTATGAACAAGATAAGTTATCTAAAGTTTTTAGAGACATCTTGATTTCTTCGTACACTAAGCTTAAAACTCACGTGGAGAAAGCCGAAAAACAATTAGAAGAAATTAAAGCTAAAATCATCGTATCCGATATATCGGGTAATGTGATCAGTCATAATGTTCAAGGTGTTAGCACAGGATTGACTCTTAGAGGGGATTTACGTGATTACATTAATGCGTGCAATACTATTAGGGAAAATATATTTATGTCAGATTCAGCAATATTTAATGGATGTAATGAAGACGGTAAGGAAGTAGAATTACACATTTTTAAATACATAATTTCCGTTATCATTATGAAATCAGGAGACATAGACATGGCCTCTCAAGATAAAATAAATACGCTCTTGAACGATATGAAATTATTCGCAGACTTGGTAATTTCGGTTCACTCTGAATGAGCTTTACTAATATGAATAACTTTTCTTTTTTATTTTCCTATTTAAATAAAACCTATATTGAATCAACTTGTTCTAAAGTATAGCTTATTAAGATAAATTTTACTTATTTTATATCATTTTTACGATTTATTGTGGAGTTTATAAAAAAATTGTAAGTTTAATAACAATTTTGTATTTAATTATTTGACTTTAGTATTATCGGAGAATGCTTTAAATGAATATGGAGGACATATGGTATTCTATTTTATTTTCGTTAACCTATCTAGCAATTATTTGGTTTTTTTTGATAAAACTAATAATTTCAAGCAATAGAAATGGAACCCTAAAATAAAAGTTTAAAAACAAGATTTGGAAGTGGAGTTTTATCCATATTTCTTATTAGTTTTTGGTAATATTTTTCACCTCGCTTCTCGGACCGTAGTATTTATTACAGGAGTAGATTCAAATACGGGATTGGCAGCGCATGCGATAGTATATGGTGCAATCATTACTGGGCTTATTATGATATATTTCTATATTTCGATTTTTCATTTATGGGTAATTTTATACGGAAAAATCATTCTACGCTCCAAAGAATAATGAAATACGCTATTTTTTTATACTCGATGTTTGCTTTAAGAATCATTATTTTGGAGGAAATAGTCTGGACGAAATTGGATTTGACTTTCGTATAATTTCTGCGATTCCTATAATTGCCATAGGAATATTGTCGATTTATCTCCTCCTAAGTTCAACACTTAAGGAAAAAAAAAATCCAACTGAAATAGAGATATAAATAAAAGAAATTATAATGCTTCAATATGGTATATCATATCACATTCTAGATATATTCCAGCAGTGTTTCTCATAGCTATTATCCCAGAAATAGGAATGTTATACATTCTTAAAACAATCGCGTATTTAATAGTTTTATTTGCATTACAAATATATTTTAAATAAAAAATAAATTTTTTTAACTCAATTTTTTTTTAAGAAAGCCAAATTCCTATTCTTTAGGAAATTATGTATTTTCGTCAAATAAATTATGAGAATATAGTAAATCCTGCATTTTCAAAAAGCAAATTGAAGTATTTTTCTATTATCATCAGAAACTTTAAACAGCACGGTTGAGGCTCAATTAAAAAAATTTTAATAAAATTCAATGCTTTCTATCACAATAATAACTTTTTAAATTCTATTTTGGAAAAGACATATTATGAGAATGGATCTTTCAATTGCCAGTAGCGTTGTTTATGTTGGTGAAAAACTCAATATCTCAACAGAATTTAACTTTGAAGAGAAAAGCAAGATATTATGGAGTGGGATAAAACTCATTACAAAAACGCCTTGCGTGAAAGAACTTCAAATTGGAAAGGAAGAGATATTTTCTTTTGGAGAATTCGAACCTGGAGAATATATAAGAGAAAAATCAATCCTTATAAAAAATAATGTGATTCCAACGATAAAGAAGAGAAACTTGGAATATATTATTCAACTCATTTTAAGACAAAAGAATCCTATTAATCCAGACGATGATCTCGTAATTAAAAAGGATCTTAATATTGATCTTAAAATTAATGATACCCAAACACAAACAACGAAACAAAATCTTATCTCATTTTCAATATCAGGTTTAAATATAAATGTCTCGAAAGACGCTTTTAAACCTGGAGAAACAATAAAAATTAACTATAAATCTGAAAATTTGGCGGAAATTGAAATACGTTTATTACAAAAAGCAAATTTAGTTTGTTATTGTGAAGCCTATGGTAAAAATTGCAGCAAAGTCGAAGAATTACCTCCAGCAATTGCCGGTGATGTGAAGACTAGAGAAACTAACGAAGGATATTTATTATTGAAAGTTCCAGAAGTTGCAGAACCAAGTCACAATTATATGTGGGAACCCTCTGAAAAAGAATTTTGGGGTTTAAAATATGGTGATTACTCCCAATGGTCATTATTAGTCTTGGGTAAGAAGAAACCTGAATTTGGAAAGGATAAGATACAATTTGGTATTCCAATAGTGATTACGGCAAAACCTATAGATGAAGAATGTCAAAGTGGTGTTGCCTTATTTTCAGGCAAAGATAACTCCTCTCCGTCGCTGTTTGATGGATTATCTTCTAAATTACAAAAGATTTATAAGGTTCTTTCTATCGAATCTGATATCGACAAATATAAAATAAAAATAAAAAATATTTCCAAGAAGGATCTTGAAGGAGTAACAGTAAAATTATCGGGTTTACAGGAAGGATTATTCGAGACTGCTTCTGTCCTTTTTGGCTTTAGCAAGTGGAAAAAGAACGAAGAAAAAGAAATCGTTTACAACACGAAACAAAATATTTCTGCTATTATATCGATAATTGAAGATAATTCACAAAATAATATAAGAATACAATCTCCTGTATCGCTAGATTTCTTTTGACTAAAAGTTCTTTAAGATTAATTAGTACTAAAATTATAATAAATAAGTATTAATAAATTGGATATCTTTCATTTTTCTTTTTTTTACCATCTATATGTTTTTGGCATGTATTTCGCTTGGTCCCTGCTATCTTTTGTAGCATTGATAAACCAGGTTTTACATCTTCAATGTTTTTTGATTCGATTAAATCATGTTTTATCAATTTATGATAAAGTTCCTTTCCTTTTTGAGTTCTTATTAGGACTATGTTCCAGCCTGAAGGCGCGCCAATTGAACCAATAGAAATATCTGCAGATTCGGATGTTAGATCATAACAAACCTTACAATCCTCTCGTGCTAAATTACTGATTTCTTTTATAGGTATGCTCAATTCTTCCCCAGTTAAAGTATAAATGAAAAATTTTCCCTTATTTATATCTGTTTTTTTTACATCATTAACATCTACATTTAGCTTTTCGCATATTTCAAGAAAACCATCATATTGAAAGGATTCCATACAAAAGATACCAATTCTATAGGAAATGTGAGCTAACGATGGAAAGCCAGTATCATAAACTTTGGATTTTAATAAAGCTTGCATTTGACATGGCACACCAACTACAGCGATATTATGTTGAAGGATTTTATTGTCATTAATCAATTGCAAGTTAGGACTATTGACATATTTGGTTCCAGCAGCTTTTATAACATCTTCCTTTTTTTCCATCAGAAATGGTTCTGGCCTCCATTGCTCTTCACTTGTTTTAGCACCAATTGCAATATTTATCAAATCTTGTTCAAATAGATAGTAAAGGCAAGTGCTTGTTATACCTCCATCCTGACAGACTGTTTTAATTCCTGGGACTTTAGTTTGAGCAGCATAAGCTTCTAAAAAAGGTCCGACTTTTCCATATTCCTTAATATCATCAGTATTATCTTGATACATGTAAAGTGCCTTTAAGGGTAAAAATGAACGAGGACAAACCAAGTAGCATAATCCACAACGAATACATTTTTCATCATTTATTATCCCAAATCCATTATTAAGCGTGATGCAATTCATAGGGCAAATTCCTGAACATATTCCACAACCAGAACAGACTTTAGAACGAAATATTACCTCTGTGGGCTCATATACAGTTCTGACCTTTGTAATATCGCCTTTATAACATGTTATGAGAAGGTCTTTAAAAATATTTGGCTTGGACTGCATGTTTTCATCATCCATTTCATCAAGAACTTCAACAATCTCAATTAATTTTTCGTGCTTGAGCATATAGACGATAAAGAGAGTTTTTTTTAGCTCAATAGAATTGAGAGTTGAAAATTGTTTAAGAGAATCTAAATTGCTTTTTTCTTGGGATTTTAAATATCTGAATAACGAATATTTAAGTTGCTCTTCTTCGAACATTTTAAATAAAATATTGTAATAAGAAGATTCGTTGTAAATACCTGCATTTAGAATATCGTCTTTTGCGTCTATAAAAGCTCTAACTCTGTAAGAATTTATTGTGTCTGAAATGTTTTTTAAAAAATCCCATGTAATTTTTCCTTCTAATGTCATA
>JBHLMB010000123.1:0-1129 GCA_048938565.1 Promethearchaeota archaeon
CACAATACATTATTGGAGAATATCTTTCTAGAGAAGAAAATTTAGAATCTTCATGCTTATGGATACAAGCAAGCGAACAGTTTTCAAAAAAAAGAATCGAAAAGATATACGCCCCCCATCAATCAAAAAACACACACATTCTTAGTAATGTATTCGTACTTCCTGGTAAAAATCCCTGCAAAAATCTTATTGAGCAACAACAAATTTTAAATAAAATTGTAAATCCCCGTACTCTGCTACCCCCTGATCTAAAGTATATCGTGATAGATAATATTTCCCATCACTTGAGATATGAAATCTCGAAAACTAATGATGTTGCCGTAATAATGAAAATGATGAACCAATTTTTTGAAATGCACCTCTTGCCATTAATAATGTATTCTCAAAGAGAAGGTATTGTCATCGTTTTCCTGCACGAAATTACTTATGTCCCAACCTTGAACCAAGAAAAGCCCTTTTTCTACAAGTTATACGATAGAATTGATTGCATTCACATTCAATTAATGAATTCTATCGGTAAGAACAAGTTTATGTTTATACAGTCTGATAGAACAATACCTAAATCCAAGTTTTCCTATACATTGTGCGATTCTGGTTTCCAATTCGCATCCTAAACAAAATATTAGGTAATTCGATCAAGAATTAAAAATAAATGTGCAAAAAAAAAATCAACTGATAATAATCAAAACGAGCAAAAAGCGTATTTAATCGGCGTAATTGTTTTGGATTACCTTGCAATTCTGATGCTTCTAACAATGGAATCCATAAATATTTATCATCTGAGCGTATATCCTTCTGGTCCCCCCGAACCAATTGAGGGATTTCTGATATTCATGATTTGGAGCTTAATTTTCGCAAGTAGCATCATTTCATCATTAGTAATCGATGGATTACTCCCGTTTCTTTCAGAGATTTTGCATATTATGCGGCGATAGGAACTGCGATAATATCTTTTTTATTGTTCTTCTCAATATGCAATGAAAGATGATTTTTTTTCCATTTCTTAATGTAAAATTCAATCATTTATCAAATCTACAGTATTTAGTAATTTTTTTATTCTTTTTTTAGTATTATTACTAAAATAGAGGAATTTTTTCTTTTCGAAAATTGTTAAATCAATGTCGTACGA
>JBHLMB010000123.1:1139-7089 GCA_048938565.1 Promethearchaeota archaeon
GTGACCCTGCGAGGTCAAGCCAAGGATGCCAAAGCAATGGGCGTGGTGATCACTCCAGAAGGTTCAGTTATATATATTAAAGGACTTCTTTCGTGGTCATCGAATTTCATTAATAAGGATGTATACATCAAAGGCGTGCTCAGAAAGGGTAAAATAATTCCCGATCCTGTAGTGGATGAGGATGGTGGTTATAGCACTGGTGCACATGGAAAACAATTATATTTTGAAAAGTCAAAATGTAAGATATTTTTAGCCAAACCTTCTTAGATTTCCGAAAAATCTAAACATCATTAATAGAAAGATCAATAATAAAAAGTGAAATCAGAATGACTGCTGATAAAAAAATAGATAATGTTAAGCCCTACATGATAGGCTCAATGATAATGGATTTTATTGGTTGTTTCGTGCTTTTCATAGGTGATTTTATTCGAGTGTATTACGCATATGATTCGGATTTTTCCTCTCTGTTCGATCCGCAAGAAATCCTATTTGAAGTCTTTACTTATTTAATAGGAATTTTATTACTGATTGACATCTTATTGTGTGCAAAATGGCTTAGAAATCCAAGCACTGATAAATTAACTATCATATTTATTATGATTATTATGCAATCGATATTATTTGGGCTTAGCCTTGTTGCCTTTGGTTATATTATGAATATATACATATCAACATGGCATGCAGGTATTGGATTTATAGGATCGGGTGTTTCGGCCATTGCATCTTTAATTTTCTATGACATGATGATAAATGAAATCAAGAAAACCGCTTGGCTAAATAGGAGTACTTCAAATTGAATTGTATTCTTGAGTTTCTTTTATTTTTTCCTTTAAATATATTCATTATACATTGCTAGTACTTTAAAAAAAACAAATCACAAAAAAAGTGATATATAAATGTCTGAATTAAGTCAAGTTAAAGGAATCAACGCTCGTCAAATTAAGCTTCTCCAAGAGAATGGCGTGAGTACGGCCGAAGCATTGGCAATGTCTTCTCTAAATGTGATCTCTGAAATAGATGGTTTAGGAGATAAAACTGCTAAAAAAATCATATGGAACGCAAGAAACGCCCTAGGAATGACCGAATTCGTGTCTGCTGAGAGCATAAACGAAAATGTAGAAGTCATAACAACCGGAAGCCAAGCGTTAAACGAGATTCTAGGCGGTGGAGTCCAAACGGGCAAGCTAACAGAAGTATATGGACCGTTTAAATCAGGGAAAACAAACCTAGCTCATACAATCTCTGTGACGGTGCAGTTATCTCCCAGTAGGGGCGGTCTAGATAGTTCCATTGCTTACATCGATACAGAAAACACGTTTTCGAAGGAAAAGATCGTGAGGATCGCCCGAAGATTCGGATTAGATCCCAAGAAAGTACTTTCTCGATTATATCACACTCGAATTTATAGTTCTGATCACCAAGCGCAAATGATTCAAAAAGCAGAAACTCTCTGCAAGACGCGTGGAGTCAGGTTAATAGTGGTTGATAGTTTAATGGCCTTGATGAGAAACGAGTACATGGGAATCGGAATGTTAGCAAAACGCCAGCAGGTGCTTAATAATATGATTCACGCTTTATCAAGAATTGCCGAAACTTACAATTGTGCCATATTACTCACGAATCAAGTAGCAACAAAAATGATGGGTACGTTTGCTGCTGACGATGCCATAGGTGGAAATATAGTGGCTCATGGTTGTCATTTTCGAGTAATGTTTAAAACGAAAGGATTTTCGTCAAATAACTCTTTAAAGCGGAAAGCCATCATAGTAGACGCTCCAGACCTCCCCCCTGAGGAATGCGAATTTTACATCACATCTGTCGGAGTTGCTGATAGCGAAAAAGGCGATTTCCAAGAAGATGAATATGACATTGAAGGTTTTGAAATTGACACGCTTTACGAAGAATCTGAAGATGTAATAGAATCCCATAAAGAATCCAAGACCGATTTACTGACGAGCGTGAAAGGAATTGGCAAGGGTACGGCGGAGAACTTGATTGAACATGGAATTACATCAATCGAACAGCTCATTTTGGCCGATCCAGATTCTCTTGCTTCAAAGATTTCGGGATTATCTTCAAAAAAAATATCTGAAATACAAGAAAACGCTAAATTATTAACTAATACTTGAATTTTTTTTTTAATAGAATAGAAATAAAAAATTATAATTATCTGAATGCAATTTTCAAGATGTACTAAATTGAATGAGGAAATTTTATATAAGTATTGAAAATTATTAAAAATATAATAAAAATTAAAAAAAATTACTCAAATAGCGCTGTTATATCTTGTATTTCTTTTTTGCGATAATTTTGTGTAGGGATTTTATTGAATTTTCCAAATTAAAAGTATCATATTCTACACCAATTCTATCTCTTAAAAGTGTCGGGATATGATCTTCTTTTATAAAAACCGGTATAATTGGTTTTCCTATTGCTTCTGCAGCTCGCCATTCTTTTTTAACTGGAATAGATTCTAAAGAATTTGGGGAACAGAATAAAACTAGCACATCACATTTTCCTAGAGACTCATCCATATATCCTATTATACTATCTTCTGTATCTTCTTCCCAATAAAAGACATCAGAAATATTATTCATGTTTTTTAATTCTTCTGCGAATTTTTCGATTTTAAATAATTTTGCATCTTTAGTCGCATAGCTAATAAATACAACAACATCCGATTTTTTTTGTTTTTTTATTTTTTCTTTAACTTGCGTTGGACCATGAACAATCGATATCTCGTCCTGTTTTTCCCGAAAATTCTCAAGAAATTCGGACTCTTCTTCAGTTCTAAGAGGTTTTAGCTGTGATTCTTTTTTCGCTTTAATGATATTTATAAAACAGTATACAATTAAAGGACTAAAAATCCCGATGATGGTTATTAAATTTATAGTAAAAATAAGAGATCCAATAGGCATAAAAATCACGGATATACACAATAGAAATATCATTAAAACCGCTAATATAGCAATTCTAATAATATTTTTTTTCCTTTTCTTTAAAATCAAACTAGTCTCATTCATAATCTTAATTAATTGTATATTTTTATTGGTCTGCCTGTTTTCGAATAGTATTGTGATTTTTATTAAAACGAATCACGTTTAATATTAAAGCTTATGATATATATAAGATTTTTCAATTCTTTTTTTAAAGATTGATCTTAATTATGGGGAAAAAAAAGATCATTGGTAATTGAATATTTTTGGTTATAAAATATTTTTTCACTTTAAAAGGAAATAAAATATTAAATCTGAGGGTTATCCTCAAAATATCAAATATTTTGATACTATCTTACCTATGAGAAACGAAAAAAAGAGTTAATAGAGCTATTTTCGAAAAATATTAAAAAATGTAAAATTTATGGTTTAAAAATACCAAAATTATTTTTCTTCTTCCTTCTGTTTTTTGTTACTAATCCAAATGCAACTAAAGCCATAATTCCAATTCCTCCAATAAATAATGCAGCGTGTTCAATAGGGATGTTTACAAGGAAATTACTGAAATCCCTCTCGTTTATGATAGAGTCCGTTTGATTTCCGTCTATCTCTTCGCTAATATCATGATCGTATAATATTGCATAAGCTATATTAACAGGATTGAATTCATAATACACGCTCAAGTTCATTTCGTATGGTCCACCGTTTGATGTCCCAAAGGAAAACCGGGTGACTTCTCCAATTGGCATAAGCGGAAGGTTTTTCCAGTTAAAAACAAACTTGACATTACGTTCCTTGTCCTCTATAGAATAGTTAAAATTAACTTGATTGTCAACAATCGCAATTGAAATAGGAGAAACGCGAGTAATGTATATCTCATAATCTGTATCCGAATCTAATTCGATTTCTTTAAGCTCAGATGAAAATGTCTCGAATTTTCTCACGCCGTACATTCGAATATTACTCAAGTCTTGCGATGGGATGATGTCGTGTAAGCATTTTACGGTTCTTTCAATTTTAATGTAGATGTTTATATTGTATGTTGTAGCGACTTCGAAATGAATGTCGTGCGGGCCATTTATTGCAACTCCGAATGGAAATTGATGCAATCCTTCTTCCTGACTAAAACTATCGTCATAAAAAACATTAAAAGTACTCTCTTCTGGATCGGTTATCCGAATTTGTAACTCGCATTCGTGAGGTGTAACCATTCTAAAATAAAAGTAATAGAGGTATTGAGATGTAAATTCAATATTGCTAAACGATTTTAATGGATTACTCGTCGTGAATTCATATACTTTATCAATCACGACATTGCTTGTTCTTGGAGATATTTCATCAGATCTCCCCCCCGTGTTTGATGGGAGTGAAGCACTCCAATTTAACGAAGCAACTGCGGAAATAAAAAAAATTGCTAAAAGGAATGAAAGGCAATGTATTTTACTACTTGATCTAATAACCATACACCTCCAACTCCTTGAATTCAGCAATTAATTCCTTTATGGGTATGCAATTATCGTACTTTGAGCAATTAAAACACGCCTCATCCGCCCAGAAATAAGCCTTGTTATCCTTTTTTTCAACAATCAATATTGGAAACTTCCTGATTGGACACTTTAACACGGAATTTGATAACCTTCCTCTTTTTGGAAGTGAATACGATGTTCCACAACCTTCGCACCGTGCAAATCTTTTATGTTGAGCGGTTTTATACGAATGAATGGAGAATTCACAATTCGGACAAGTGCCAATCTCTTCTATTTTTCTCAAATTAAACCACCTTCTATTATCATTTTTATACATTACTCTCGTGGTTTTATAAAAAGAAAAAATTTGAAAGAAGGAACTATCGCAATTTTGGGTAAGTGTAAAATCCAGTGGTGATAATTAAAAATAATTTCTTTATCAAGAAATTGCAACTAAGATTATGATTATTTTGATCATAAATTTAACAGATTAAATGAAAATGTCTGAGATTTTATTAACAAAAAACATTTTTTCTCTCCTTTTGAATTTACAACAAATTTAGGAAAGAAATCACTAACTTCAAGCATGAAGTAAAACATTAAAAAATCTAATTTTATAAAGTTATATTATAGTTGTGTAAGAAATTCTGCCTCCCATACCTCTTTTTTCCTAATCGTTGAAGATTAATGAGTCATTTTCCCATTTTGCATCTAACTTTTGACAAAGATCAACCTTATCTTTTTCTGTCTTTGCTGTAACCCTTAAATGTCCATTATCAAAATATTTTAGGACTTGACCATCTTTAGCGTAAACTTTACAATCATAATAATCATACAGTAACGGGTAATTATCTTCAATTCTAGTAATCATTTTCTTATTTATTGGGTGTTGAGCATTTGCTAAAAATATTTCTCTTGTATCTAAATATTCGTAATTGTAATATAGCATAAAGCAGATAAATTCAGAACATTTAAATCCAGTTCTTTCCCACTCCCAAAATCCTCCCCTTGTTTCATCACATAGTATGGGGGGATCTTCTTCCTTCAAGTTCTTGACATCGATCGCCCAAAAAACACTCCCTTGAGTATGCTCAGCGACTATCAATACGTTTGGGTAGTTTTTTATCTCTTCTTCTCCTACCTCTTCTATCAATTCTTTCACTACGTCCTCATCATAATCAGGTCCATCAAAATGAACTTCAGTGATATATATCTCGGGGTAAAATTCTTGTTCAATAGGTATCTGATCTTCAATGAGATAATATTCGCGTAATGCTTTTGGAAGAGTGGTGCCTAGTTTCTCTTCAATCTTCTTTAGATATTTGTCATTCGTCTCATCTTTAATCTCTGTAAACTTTGAAATAATCTCAAGGTATAATTCTTTAAAATCGACCATTTTTAATCCTCTTATTTAGTCTTAAAATTATTGGAAAATTTTGCTTCAAAATTCTTTTTATAAGTTTTTGAATTATGTGATTTTTGCAGAGAATCCTTTATAAAATTATGTGGGTAAAAAATGCAGTATTGATCTGAGGAACAGCTATTTTC
>JBHLMB010000124.1:0-7058 GCA_048938565.1 Promethearchaeota archaeon
GCTTCCTCGGATATTATCATCAAGTCTAACATTGACTTTTCGGGCGTGAAACAAGCACCAACCACGATTCAGAATGTGCCCGCTTTCGCAACGCGCTCTCTTGCCGAGAAGCATTTTATCGCAGAAGACGTGGAAAAAGACTCGAGATCAAAAGAATTAACAGACCGAATAGAGCAATCAGTGCCTCCCGAGCATGCTGGTATCTTGAAAGACGTGAAACGACGAGGGATCGACCAAGACGCCTGGAAAGCCGCTTCCTCTGAAATAACATCAAAAATGGATCTTGAATTCATCCTTAATAATCGAGACGAAATAATGTTAAGAACTCTTCTTGCCTATGTGAAGGGAAAGAACGCTCGCGAGCAGGGAAGGGCCATTGGAGACCCCAAGGACATCGAGCGACTCGAATTTAAGTTGATGAAAATCGAGACCGTCAGGAGGCAAAAACAACTCGCAAGAATTCAGGGATTTTTCTCCGATGATGTTCAGGCGGTATTAGAAGACGTGACGAAGGTATGGGGCTTAGAAGACTTCGCTCTCTTGAAAATCGGAGCCTTCCTGGAAGACAAATTGCCTGAAATCGCGTCTGCTAACCTTGACACCTATCGCGGGTTCACGCAAGCGCTTGAACTCAAGACTAAGAATTACAAAGGACTCGTTCGCGTTATCGCCGATGTCGTCGTGAAAAAGGCTTCCAACGGCGAAATATTAAATCAACTCGAAGAAACGGTGTTCGACTGGGTAAAAGGAGGAATATTGAAAGCGGGAGCAGATCAACCCGGTCAGGTCATTGTTAATGGAAAATACATGCCCAAGCACGATAAAAACAAGTGGAAAAAAGGTCAATTAAGCGAATTTTACCCCGAAACTAACAAGTTTTACGACGAGATGATGGAATTCTGCGTTCAACACGGGATTCTTGAACCAGCACGCTCTAATGTTGGAAATCAGGCTCGCGAGCCTGGAGACTTGCTCAAGGATGAAATGGGATCTCGCCTTCAGGAGCTCGCTAAGGTTGATATACTCCGACAACTCAAGGAAATGAGACAAAAAAAGAAATTCCAGCTTGCTGATACCCATTTTTACGCCTGGTACGCAGGAATCGTCAATCACGAGAAATTTTCAGAAATTCCCTTGGAAAAACAAGTCGCCTTCAAAGAATCCTTCGTGCAACTCTGGAAGGATAACGGACAATACTTCGAAAATGAGCTCGCTAACGAGGGAAAGATCTTATTGTACCGCATTGCAAACTTGTTTGGCACGAATAGCCCTGGAACGCTTGCTAAAGCCGTAGGGATTGGCAATCCAAGATTTTACGTGCAATTTTATGGTCCATCTTTCAGGCCTAATCTCGGTCTCATGGAAAAATATATGGCCTCCTTTGTGCAAAAAGCCGCAGAAACTCGCGATAAGCCAGAATTGAAGTCAAAAGTTGAAAAACTTTGCGCACAATATTACGAGCTTGCCAAGGGATACAATAATGTGGACGCCATGCTTCGAGAATTGAAAAATTACGATGATACCAATCCACGATTCCAACTAATTCGGACCTTGCTCGAATCTGCGCCCATCTTCGGAAAAGCCAGCTCCCTGAAGGATCTCAGCCAATTATTCTTTCCCGATTCGAGCTCTCGGACGCTAACCAAGTTCCTTCAAGCCAAACCAAGCACGCAGGTCTTATGGACCGTCATTCAGGGGATCAAGGCCGCCGTTGGAGCGTGGACGGTGGGATCGTTTAGAGATGTTGCAGAAGGGCTTGTTGGTGCTGAACTCGTTGAAGGAGCATTCCGACTTGGAATCTCTCAAAAGAACTATGTGGAACTCGTGAAAGCGCACATAATTCACAAGATAACGAGGTGGACCATGAAAAATCCGTATGGAACGGGTGCAAAGCGATATTGGGGTCTCAAGTTTTATTCACGCGCCGAAACGGGCTCGAAATACGACTTGACGCTCGAAGAGGACCTCGCAGGTGCCGCATACATTGCATACCTGATTTTCACGGGAGATAGAAAGTTACGACATGATACAGTGGACCACCTGCTCTATAAGAAGGAACTCAATTTCTACGTGAGAACGGGCACGGCAATGAGCGCCAATCAATTGCGAAACCTGCTTCACGACCTCAGGTATTTCTACGCCACCGACCGAAACGAAGAAAATGGCCTGATTTACCTGCGAGCAATGGAACAACTGCAAAGATATTGCGATGTGCGGGGCGTGGACCTCAACAAGATTGAGTCTAGCTACTCGCACTTCTTCACGGGAAAAGGAGTTCCTTACAGGGTCAAGTTAGAAAGATTAGATGCCATTAAATGGAAAGATATAGAAGATTATTTTCAGTATGAAATTACTAAAGATGGTAATTTCCCTCAAGAATACTTCGATTTGAGAGACGATGTTGACGACATTCATCGAGCTTCAGATTTTTCGGATAAAACTAAATGGTTGGAAAGATTAGGTTTTACCAAGAACTACGCCAAGAAAAAGACGGCAGAGTTCCTGACAAAGCACGCAGTGAAAGTTGCCCCCGATGGAACGATACAAAACCCCCTTTATCAGGCAGGCGTGGAAGTGGCCAAGAGAAGACTGCCTCCGGGTACGGACCCGAATAGCAACGAATATAAGAGATTTTCTCCGTCTAAAGACGATGGAAAGTGCGGACACGCCTATTGGGTGCTCGAAACACTTGAACTGGCTGTAGAAGCGTTTGCAACAGAGGCCCCACTATACTACGTCCTCGCGAATCCCGATACGGGCGAGAAGATCCTGTTCTCTGGACATGTCGACTTACTCGCAATCGTGGGCGGCAAGTTGCATGTGTTGGATTACAAGCCCGACCTGAGATTTGACGCCTCTCCTGGAACCACGATCAAGGTATTTTTAGCCTCGCTCGCTCAGGTTGGAGCGTACGGTGCCATGGCGTGCCTGCAGTTCGGACTCAAGCCGTCCGAAGTCGTGTGCTCCACGATTAACGAGGACGGATGCTGGCAGTACAATCCATTGGACGCCCTCCAGTTCGCCACGGAGATGTGGCAAGAAGCGTTTGCCAAGGTTCACGGAGAGACCAACCCCGACTACCAAAACGATCCCGATTTCTGGCCAGAATGGTATCCGCTCCAACAAGCCCTCGAGGCAATCCCATGAAGCGAGGAACAAGGACGGTGAATGAAACGATCAACGATAATCTTGCGATATCATCCCTTCCTCGAAATAGTATTCCAATATGGTCTTTCTTTTCTTCACGACAAGCTATTACAGCACGATTCGACGATTCAATCGAACTCACATCGAAAAGTTGGACGAAAAATCACAAAATCACGACAGTGGCAAGATTTAAATGCGAGCTCGACCTATTTAATCTTGAGAAAATTAAGCTTTACTTCGTTAAAATTCAATTAAAAACTTAATGGAAAAAGAAAAATGACATCCATAAATCCTGCAACCGATCCAATCGATTTGATTCGGGACCTTGAGAAAAAAGCCGTAGCGGGCGATGAGCGTGCACGGGCTAAGTTACGCAAGGAGCTCCTGCTGCGAATCGAAAGCGAAACGATTTACCGAATTTATACCGTGCCAAGTCGCGATCTCGATGTGCTCGATTATCTAAGCCAGGATGAGGTGCTTGACGCCGCTCTTGAGCCAGAGGAAGCAGCCGTTATGAAAGAAATCGCTCAAAAATCGCATTTATCCTACTTTCCTACCTGGGACGCCGTTGAATCAACTTGGGAGGGAGGTGGAGCGCGAATTTGGGGCACCCTTGCTTTTCAGGTACGAGACAGGCACATCATCGAGCTCGAGATGGACTTTACCGACCAGCATATAAGCAAGGTAGCGTTTCCAGGAATTGCATGGGCGGAACTGGGACTGCTCAAGAACCTCCCTCGATTGACAACGGTGTACGGCTACAAAACGGTCGAATGCGTGGTCGAAAATTCGTTTGACAAGGGATATCGACTCCGCGAATTTAGTAAGCGTGACGAAAAGGCGTGGTGGACGAACCGAGGTAGGGCGATCGCGGGGAAGTTGGAGAGCTCGGGTTTTAGGATCGCTTACGGCGGTGGACAAGTGGTCGTAGCCTATTCCGTCGACGAGGCAAGCAAGATCATTGAACAAGAAACAGAAAGGGCAAAAGAAATCGAAAAAGAAGAACAGGAGCGCCTGAAAAGACTCAAGGAATACAATAACCACATTGATGCCTTCAACGAGGAAGCCTGCATTCGCTTGATCATGGAAAAGCAAGGCGTGTCGAGAGACGATGTAGAACAGGAAATCAAGAAAGCCAGATCCCGAGCTAGAGGGATCGGAAAGAACGATAAATGGGCAATTCTCGCGGCTGGAAGGAAGTTAGGCATCGACTTGATAGAAGAACCCCGCGAAAAAACCTGTGCGTCGTGAACAGCATTCCATTGTTATTTTTAGACAATGACAAAATCTTTTTAACCCTTTTGAAGTTAGACTAAATTCATTGAATGGATATCTCTCCGTTAAAATCTAAGCGTACTTTAAATTCCCTTTGGACAAAATCTATCAAACATCTAAATAAATCATACAATTTTTCCTTTTTTCTATCTGGTGGACTATTTTTGTTTAATATCTTGAGATATGTTCCATTTCTATCTTTATCATGACGCAGTGTAGCTGAATTTGGAACTAATTGAAAACGCTTATCCACGAAATATATGGGAAGGTCATCAAAATCCTTTCCAGGTGGTGCAGACTCCTTTACAGATATCCCAAAATATTTTTGCATGTCTGTAGAATCTCGAATGGTTCGTGCAAATAACATTGATGTTCCGGCTTTTGAACTGTAAAGTCGAATAAAAAGTCTCGTCAATTCGTCAAATAGTTGTTGAATTTTCGCTTTCTCTGGATTATCTTCGATCAATGCGACTTCATGTCCACTTGCACTTCCAATTTTAAACGCACCTGCTGTTGTCCAATCGTCTCCATTTTTATCAATGGAACACCCCGCTAAAGTCAATCTATCGGCCAAGTTTTCTCGAGTTTCGAGGGTACCGTCAAAGTTCAGGAGATGTCTTCCTGAAATGTCGCTGAATTTCCTGACTTGACCTATCTGAATGAGTACCGTCCTATCTGGGTCCCTTCCATAGGCCATTCCTGCCTCGAACAATACATTAGGACGAGCTTGACCCATTAACCTTTTCTCGTAATCTGGATCTTCCTCTTTATGGTATTCTTTCTTTAAGCGCGCTTCATCATCTGGAGTAAACATGACGAGTATCGCTTGAGCGTTATTGTACGCTTCAATTAAAATCTCGTCTATGTGAGGGTTGGGCTTTCCCGCCATTTTTATAGCTTCTTCCCATTCAATTGGATTCAACCCAATAGCTTCTAAAAATTCAAACATTGCTGCTCTATTCGTTTCATCTCGTCCGTGAACAACAAAAACGGAATTATCGCTAATCTCCTCGAATATCTCGCTTGTTTTTGGTATATCATTAGTTTCATTTATAGACTTTATGATTTCTTCCGGAGAATCGTCTTTCATATCTTTCAGCATTCTTTCTGCTAATGGATTCAAGTATGTCAAGCATTCTTCTAGATTTTTTCCGTGAACATGATGCTTGTAGCCATACGAATCCCATACACCATACTCTAAATTCTCCCTGTAAACTTTCTTTCCTAATTCAATAATCAAGGGTAAGTTTTTAATTTCTCTCATGGACTCCTGATCCAATCCAAAATGGCTTAATTCTAAACCCCTGTTTATTCTTCGAATATATTCTAATATTTCGTCAACTAATGTTAAGAACTTTATTTTAGTCAATTGTTTATTTATTTTAATCACCGTCTTTCAGATTAGTTATTTTAATGATAATTATGATATAAAATATTATCCATATTTCATATCCTGATTAGTTTGACTTTAAAACCTTTATAGATCACCATTATCATGTTGATGTGAAATAAAAAACATTTCAGGTATTTGTTTTATTTCCTGTCTTATTCAATGTATTGATCGATTTGCTTGATGATTTCCCTACAAAAGGTTTCAGTTGATTTTAATTGCTCAATGGTGAGATATCCCGAATTATGTGCCACTCGGTTTCTAATATCGTACAAGGATTGAATTCTTTCGCATATCCAACTCTGCCTTCCTATCTTATCAGAAAAACACTCGTTCCATAAATGTTTAAAAATTTTGTTGAGTTGGATTAAATCCAAGTAATAAATATCGTGATCTCCCCTGATAGGTAAATAATTCTGATTCTTTTCTTGATTCTTTCTGTTTTGTATTGCTTTCGTAAGCTTCGCATTCCTTATCGATTCTATCGATTTGTATCCTTTTTCATCTAACATTCGAATTATGAACTTTCGCAGGATGTTTTCGCATACAAATATGAACTTAAACATCGCAATCGGTAATTTGGTTAGTCCGATTATGTCTTTGTATTTATTATAATCAACGCCAACCGGTAGTACACCGGGGATCTTTACATGATCAAGCAAGGTTGATAAATCCGCGGTTTTATCGCTCGTCCTTAATACATCCATTTTCTTGAGTTCTTCGGATTTGAACTTGCAGGCCAGTAGTCTTTGTTTTAATTCCTCAAAATCAAAATTTTCAATTCTACGGTTATTAATAAAAGCTCCTAAAATGTAGTCTAAAAATCCGATTAATCCTTTTTCTGTTGACAAATAGATCATGTTAAGCAAGTACAAAAAAGCCTCATCTGCATATCCCGTATATTCAGGTAAAAAGACCAACGCGCTTGATTGTTCGACAGAAGATTTGTAAAATAAATCCCAATGATCATCGAAATTGAGTTCCATCAACCTGGTTCTAAAATCTTTCGTTAAGAAATACTTTTCGATGTCGTATCTTTTTAAAAACGCGTATAAACTCTTTACATTAGGATCTATTTTCCGAAAATTCACATCTGAACTCGTCGCCTCTCACATCCTTTAGCATTTAATTAATCAATATAATAGATTTTGATTTATGTCAATATCTCTTTTTCTCCTTTAATATTAAGATAGCATTCTCTTTATATAAATTGAAGGTCACGACATTGATTTTTATTGACATTTAA
>JBHLMB010000125.1:0-7055 GCA_048938565.1 Promethearchaeota archaeon
CACAATAACGATTTATTCTTGCTAGAGCATCGAGGTCATTAATCTTTAGATTTGATCCATTTAAAGCAATTGTTTCATATTCCAAGCTAGATGTAAGATAATTTCCTTTATCATCATTTATTTGATTCGAACACTTTATTGCACAAGTAGGACTGCATGGTACCCTGTTTTTACCATTTCGAGAAATTATTAATTCGTGTAATCTTTCTCCAGAAATTTTCTCTGCGTCTTCGTAAGAACCTCTCTTGAAATTCTCTGTAGGTAGGCCACCATAAAGACTCATAGCCTGAGTTAAATTAGGCGTGCCGTAAATGGAAAATGTTTCCCGAGATTCTGCTAATTCCTTCGCAAATGGCTTACTAAGCGCAATTAATTCCTTGCGATTAAATATATTTACTTTTGATTTTTTTGTAGAGATGATAACTATTGCTTTTAATTTCTTAGATCCCATTACCGCACCTAATCCGCCTCGAGCAGCGTGGCGACTGGGATGGCCTTCCAAGTCGTTTGCTGCAACGCTAGCAGCTTTCATCAAGTACTCTCCAGCAGGACCTATTGAAAAAATTCCGATTTTGTTACCGTATTTTTTTTTTAATTTTTCATGAAGCTCATAATTACCCATACCTTTGAATTGTTCGGCGGATTCAAGTCTAATGTTATCGTCCTCAATAACTAGTATTTTTAAATAGGAGGCTATATCTTCAAATATTAACGCACGTATGCCATGTAAAGCAAGCATCATTGAAGGCCTTCCGCCCACATTTGCTTCTTTAATGCCGTTAGTCAGCGGGCTTTTTGAACCAACTGAAGCTCGTGCAGAACAAGGAAATGGGCTTCCTGTTAATAACCCATTCGCTATAACTAGCTTATTTTTATTCCCAAGAGGGGCACAATCGGGAGGAATCTCATTGTAGACAATGTAAGATGTCAAACCTCTGGCCCCTAATAAGTAATATTTAGAGCTTTCTAAAATTTCTTCAATTTTAATTGAATCAGATTTTATATTAATGCGAACAAGATTCATATTAGTAGAATATCACATTATAATTTATTACATTTTGTATATATCCTTATTTAGCATCTTATACTTTTTACATCTTCTCTAATGTGGAGTTTTACATTTCAAGAGTTTTGAATATTTCGTGAATAAAATAGTAGAATACCTAAAATTTTTCAAAATGTACTATTTTATCTAAAGAATGGCGATCTATTATTTCTTCTTTTTTTTTTATAGAATATCCCAATGGCGTGAGTCCAAGCACGCGATAGTTATCCGGAATGCTTAGTATGTTTTTGATCTTTTTTTCGTTAAAGAAACCAACCCAACAAGTAGCTAATCCTTCAGCAGTGGCGGCCAAAACGAGGTGTTCGAAACAAATACCAAAATCGACAGTATAATATTTTATACCATTTAAACCCGTTCCAGATCCTTTCTCCGCTATACATCCTACTATGTACATTGGTACTTCAGTAAATTTGGTTTTTTGACCAATTGCTTTCCAGATTTCTTTCACATTTTCAGGATCTTGAACGACAATATAATGCATTCCTTGCTTATTAGCCCATGTAGGTGCCAATCGTGTGCATTCTAGTATCTTGTCGATTTTTTCTCGAGATGGCATTTTCTTTGTGTAAATCCTATAAGATCTTCTTTTCCTTATAACATCGTAAAAATCCATAATACATATCTTCTCTTTATAATTTGTTTAGAGACATTTCAAAACAAGTAAAAATTAGTAGTATTAATTAAAAACTTTCTTATGGGATTGTAATCTGAATTATTAGAATATGGCATTCGAAAAAATTCTTTGTTTCATGAAAAAAATGTTCTATTTTCTAAATTTTTGGTCCGTTAATGTGAATTTACTGCTGAGGACAACATTTATAAACGATTATGGCTCATATTTTATCTAATCCAAAAGTAACTAATTGAAACTTTTTGGTTAACACAGTTAATGCTATTTAACAAGAAATCTTGTTTAAGGTAGAAAAATGAATGAAACCTATCGAACTCGTCTAAGAGAGAAATCTAATGAACCAACAAATCGAATTGAATGTTGCGATAATCCATGCATTGAATCGAAGGATGGAAATAAAGTTTGTTTGAATTGTGGAATGATTTCTGAAAGAACTTTCGTTGGAAACGAAAGAAGAGCGTATACCATTGAGGAAATCCAGAGCCGGAGAAGAACTGAGCCTAGATGGAGGGATTTTGGTCCAAGGACAATGCTACCAACTTCAAAAATAGACTCTAAGGGCAAATCTCTAGGCCCAAAAGAACAAGCTCTCTTTTCAAGATTATCAAAAATTCAGAATTCGCTTATATCAAGCATAGAAAGAAATTTTTGGGAAGCAAAACCTAAATTAAAGATGCTCACTTCAAAACTTAACATACCTGAATATATCTCAGAAACGGCATGGAAAATCTATAGCGTAGTAGCAAAGAAAAAATTGACTATGGGAAGGTCGATCAATGGTTTTATCGCAGGATCACTTTACGCAGCTATCAGGGTTCACGATTTCCCTCGTCTATTAGACGAAATTTGCGAGGCGTCATTAACACCGCGAAGAACGGTTCACAGGAGTTTAGCAATGATAATACGTGAAGTGCTTCCAGAGTTAAATCTTTCATATCAACCAATTACTGCCGAAAAATTAGTTTTTCGTTTTGGAAATGAATTAGATTTACCTATTAATATTCAAAAAAACGCTATTAACTTGCTTATTAAAGCCTCTAAAAACGGTTTGAAAAGAACGGGTAAAGATCCAAAAGGCCTTGCAGCTGCTTGCATCTATATCGCAGCAAAAGAAGGCCTTATGAGAAAAACACAGACGAAAGTAGCAGATATAGCAAAAATAACCGAAGTTACTTTACGTAGCCGAGCAAAACAAATTAAGATGAAAGTTCTTTAATTCTTATAGTTTTTTATTTTTCCTATTTTAAATCCAAGATTTTTCATTGGTTTTCTATTTCTTGAGCTTTTTCGATTTTTAAACTCTTGTTCAAACCACCAGCAGTAATCACCGTACCTCCAATCGTAAATCCACAAAAAGTATACATTAAAATATTCCATAAAATAACTACATGAAAAGGAGTTATCGACAAATTCAATAACATCGATTCAAAAGAATATGAAGAAGTCCCTATTATTACTACTTGATTTTGCAACAGATAAAGGTATTCCATTTGAATAAATGCCCCAATTAAGATTATCAAGCCATAAATAATAGAATATTTAGCTAGATACTCAATTTTCAGATTCCTCCTATTTACTATGCGATAAAATAATGCGCCGAGAAAAGTAAAACAACAAGATAGCGTTATCATAAAAAACCAACACATAATTCCTGTAATAGAAAAATTAGAGGAAATTATATACGAAAACAGGGTAATAGATTCTAAATTCACATATATAGAGGTTAAACTCATTATTATTATGGAATAAAGTTCAAGCAAGGAAAAAATCACTAGACCTCCACTAAGCACTTTTAAGTACTTATCAATAATTTCGCGATCCAATTTTACTCACCTGAACTAAATCAAAATAAAAATAATATACTAATTTAGCTTAAATTAAAATAATATAAAAATTATCATGTTTATTGATTAGACGAGATCAATTATCTGGAAGGATATCATTGAATGATAAAAAAGAAGGAGTAGAATGCTTACACAATAATACTCGACTTGACGGTGGTTTTCTCGTATGTCAGGATTGCGGGATCGTCTTAGACGATAGCGTGGCTTTTGAAGGATACAATCCAATAAGCGAATACTCAGATTCTCAAAGAGATTACGAAATTAGCATTCGTAGACGAGACTCAAGAGCAACGCAAGATCCTAAAATTAAAGAGCAATATAATAAAATTTTAACGCTAGAAAAATGGTTTAAAGATTCAAAATCTACCTTTTCCGAACAAAAAAGGCTCATCGAACTATTAAAAAGCTATAAGATAGGGCTAAACATCGATAATGTGAAGTATCAAGAAATTAAAAAAAGATACCTCAAGTACAACAAGAATTATAAAAAACCCTATCAGAACATGGTAATTATATTCTTGGCGATTATTTGGATGGAAGTGAAAGACACGACTAATATCCGAATTGAGCGATATATTGATGTTTGCAATGAATTAGGACATAAAATTAATAAAAAAATGCTCAACAACGCAATGTTAAAAATAAAAAGTATCGAAAAAAAGAAAAAGGAAAAAAATATAAAAAAGAAATCTGACATTGAAGCAGAAATTAAAGCAAAAATAAAAATCCTTTTACAAAAAAATCTGAATGATATACCTTTCAACCAAGTAGAGGAATTTTTTCAAGACCAGGCAGAATATGAAAAATGCAAGATTGATATGCTCCTTTTAGCTGATAGAATTCTTCAAGAAATTACATATAAAGACATCAAAAACATGAATTATAAAGCCTTTTCTGCAGGTTTATTATATTATATTGGGCGAGTCATTGATCAACGAAAGATATTTACTCAATCACTTATTGAACGCACTACAAATTTCTCAAGCACGACAATTAGGAAAAAGTATAAAATGCTCAAAGAATTGTTAGGAAATCGATTTATGAAAGAAAAAAATCAATATGAAATTCATTAAATATTTTCTTTTCAAATATTATAAAAATACAAAAACTCTTTAGATACATATTAATAATCTATTAACTGCCAAAGCAGTCAAAAAATTTTCAAATTATCAGTCCAAGACCTTGTTTCCGGAACATTTTGAAGATATAAATAATTCAACAACAGAAGAACTTATTAAATTTTTCAATACTAATCTAACAGAAGGATTGTCTTCTCAAGAAGTAATAAAAAAACGGGCAGAATTTGGATATAATGAAATACCTCAATTGAAAAAATCACTGTGGAAAGCCTACTTAGCGCCAATTTTTAATTTTCTTATCTTAGTTTTAATCATTACATCTGTTATTATAATTATTCTTGGTTCAGCCGAATCTACTTATATAACACTTGCAATGATTTTATTTAACTCCATTATGGTAATAATTCAGCAATATAGAGCACAAAAGGCCATAAAATCTCTAAAAAAAATTACCGAGCTAAAATCAACAGTGATGAGAGAAGGTTTCAAACGCGATGTATATGTTAAAGAATTAGTTCCTGGAGATATTATAAATGTTGCTCGCGGAAACAAAATCCCTGCCGATGGAAGGGTTGTAAAAGCTATTAATTTTACTGTCAACGAAGCACCGTTAACAGGAGAAAGCGAAGCAATAGAGAAAAGAGAGAGAATCGAATTTAAGTCTGAATGGGACGATTCAGTATATATGGGAACATTTGTGGAAACTGGAAAGGCAACAATACTAGTTACCAAAACGGGTATAAATACTAGAATTGGAGAAATATCACACTCTCTTAATGAAATGAGTTATATTCAAGAAATTCCATTAACGAAAAAATTGAATAAATTAGGACATCTCTTAGCTATTATTGTTTTAATAAATTTATTCATGCTTATTGCATTTAAATTGACAATTTTAGGTATTGAAAATAATTTCACATCAATCACAGCCAGTGATGTATTAGCAGATTCAATAATTCGAGCAATGAATGTCATTCCCGTGAATTTACCCCTACTCACGACTTTAATAATTATTACGGGAGTTATGGAAATGGCAAAAAATGGTGTAATAATAAAAAACTTATCTTCAATTGAAGCACTTGGGAGGGTTTCTGTCCTTTGTTCTGACAAAACAGGTACGATCACTCAAAACGAGATGGTTGTTGATAAGTTTTGGATAAATGGAAAAGAGTTTGAAGTTGAAGACATTAGTGTTTCACAATTGACGAATCTAAAAGGAGAAACTATATTTCAAGAGTTAGAGGAAGATTCAACTTTTCAAATATTTATTTCATCTTTAGTTGCAAATAACAATGCGGAATTGGTCTTGGATAAAAATATTGCCCCTTCATCTTCTTTAAGATTAAATCCAAACATAAGGAAAGGAATAGGATCTGCTACTGAAATATCCTTATTAAACCTCGTGGGATATTTAGGATTTAATTTGACCGAAATAAAAGACAACATTAAGCTCTTAGTTCAATTTCCTTTCAAATCTGAGCTTAAAAGAATGACATCCATTTGTTTATTAGGAGAGCAAGATAATTCAGCTTTCATTTTTATCAAGGGAGCTCCAGAGATTATAATAGACATGTCAACTCATTTCGAAATAAGAGGAAATTTAGAAGTATTTGACAATACAATGAAGCAATATATCCTGAATAGGATTTCCATGAGAGCCAAACAAGGATTTAGAATGCTAGGAGTAGCATATAAAAGTGCAAACAAGAAAAAAGAATACAACAGGGAAGAAGTTGAAAATAACCTCATTTTTTTAGGATTTTTATCTATTAAAGATCCCCCTCGATTTGGAGTGGAACGATCAGTAAAAGAATGTAAATATGCGGGTATTAGAGTTATAATGGTCACTGGAGATCACCCTACAACAGCAACTACCATTGCCTCGGAAATAGGAATTTTAAACGATCCTGAAAAAGACTTGGTCGTTCAAGGCTTGCATATTAAAAATTTTAAAGGAAACAATTTTCTCAACATAAAAGTTTTCTCCCGAATAAGCCCCTTGAATAAAGAAATAATCGTAGAACAGTATCAAGAGCATAATAAGATTGTAGCAATGACTGGTGATGGCATTAACGACGCATTAGCTCTCAAAAAAGCGGAAATAGGCATAGCAATGGGAATTAAAGGTACGGACACTGCAAAAGAAACAGCAGACATGATCATCTCTGACGACGATTTTGTTTCAATCGTAAAAGGTATTAGAATAGGAAGGGGTATATTTGCTAAAATCAGAGTAATGATATTTTTTTTCGTTTGTTTGAACATAATGGAAGGTTTTATATATTTTTTTTACGAATTTATTCCCGGATTTGATTTATTTTCCTCAAATTGGCAGCATATTTACTTATTTACTATCATTCATGGATTAATATCACTTCCTCTAATATTTGATAAGCCACCAAAAAATATTATGATGGAAAAACCGAAGGACAAAG
>JBHLMB010000126.1:0-7044 GCA_048938565.1 Promethearchaeota archaeon
ATATTTTGAAGATTTCTCAAAACTGATGGAAGGTTCAAAAGAATTAGGTGTTTATTCTGCTGTAATCGTTCCACTTCGTTCTAAGGATACTTATGTAGGAAGCTTAAATTATGGGTCTCCAATTCGACAAACTCTCAGTCAAAATGATCTAGATTTATTAGTTGCGATTGGGAAACAGATGGGAATCATCATTCAGAAATTCGACTCAGAGAAAAAACTTAAAGAATCGGAAAAAAAATATAGACATTTGTTTAACGATTCTCCGATAGGTATTTTCTTATTTGATGAGAATGGAATCGTACTTGATGGAAATATTATGGCATTTAACGAGTTTTCCGCTGTTCCTTTGAAAAATAACACGAATAAGAGCTTCACAGAACTCGTGGGTAATTTTAAAAATGCTGGAGAAATTATTGAAATATTCTCATCTAGATTTAAGGAACAACGAGAAGGAAAAAAAATGGAACCTGTTACATTTAAAACTATTAGAAATGATGGAATTGAAAAATGGGCGTATTGGCAATGTTCTAAAATTCAATTGCAGGATAGAAATATCATTCAATCAGTTATTCTTGATATTACCGATAGAAAAGAAGCAGAAAAGTTGATAATAGAGGAAAATAGAAAATTACAGGAATTAAGTAATATGAGACGGGATTTAATTACTCGAATCTCTCACGAATTAAAAACTCCGATAACTTCTGCATATGGTGCGTCTCAAGCTTTATTAGAACTTCATAAAAGTGAAATGAGCTGGGAGATGTTGGAATTTTTAGATATCATGCAAAGAGGAATTAAAAGGCTGAAAAAACTCGTTGAAAGTCTCTTAGATGTTTCTAAACTCGATTCTAAAGTGCTTAGTATAAATTTGAAAAAAGAAAATATCCTGAAAATAACGAGAGAACATGTTGATGAATTGAAATATAACGCAAAATCTCGAGACCTAACAATAAATGTAGACCTTCCTGATCAGTTCTTTATTGAAATAGATAAAAATTTATTTGGACAAGTTATTACAAATATTTTATCCAATGCAATTAATAACACGCCTCCTGGAGGAAATATCTCTATTTTATTTGAGGAAAAAAAGGAAAATATTGATATCATTATAAGGGATACTGGTGTAGGAATAACGGAACAAGAAATGCCTAGATTATTTCAAAAATTTGGAAAAATAGAGCGATATGGAAAAGGATACGATGTTTATATTGAAGGCACTGGATTAGGTTTATTTATCTCAAAGGAAATCATTAATATGCACGGAGGAAAAATTTTGGTCGAATCTGAAGGAAGAGATAAAGGAGCAACTTTTAAAATCCGCCTTTTTAAAACGTATTATGAAAAAAACATTTAAAAAACAATTCTATTTAATTAAGAAGTAGATCTTTTTATTATCTTTGAATATAAGTCAATTTTTCTTGTTGATGTATTCATATGATTGATGGCGAAAGTATGTGTTGTAGAGTTCGTAGTACTTTCCTTTTTTTGCCATTAGTTCATTATGGTTTCCTTCTTCCACTATCTTACCGTGATCGAGTACTATAATCCTATTAACATGACGCACAGTCCACAATCGATGTGCGATTATAATGGATGTTCTCCCTTGAATTGTTTTCTCTAGTGCATCTTGTATTTTTGTTTCTGTGAAAGGATCTATAGAGGCCGTTGCCTCATCTAAGATCAAGATGGAGGGGTTTTCTAGCAATACGCGGGCAAACACGGCTAATTGGCGTTGCCCCATGGAAAGCAACGCCCCTCGTTCCCTGATGTATGTGTTTAAACCATCAGATAAGTCTTCGATCCAATCTCCGCCTCCAGCCTGATTTACAGCTCTCATCACGTCCTCCATCGTAGCGTTATTACAGCAATAGGCAATGTTGTTTTCAAGAGTGTCTGCCCATAAAAAAGGAGTCTGAGGAATGATACCTATTTGTTTTCTGTATTCAGAAACATCGTATTTTCTTATACTCGTCCCATCAATTAAAATATCACCCTTTTGAAACTCGTAAAATCTCGCAATTAAGCTGGCCAAGCTAGATTTTCCTGCTCCAGTATGACCTACGATAGCTATTGATTCGCCGGGGGATATTTTAACAGAGAAATTGTTAAAGACCGTTTTACCTGGCTCGTATTCAAAAGTAAGGTTTTTAAATTCGATTTCGCCTTTCAATCTGCCGGGTTTTATATCGTCGGTTTGAATTATTTTAGACTTTGCATCGATCAAGGCAAATAGGCGCTCTGCTGCGGATAAACCCGTTTGAAATTGAGGCCAAAAAGCAGCAATAGTGAACAAGGGAAAACTCAAAAACCAAGAGCTTTGTACGAATAACATTAAATCTCCTGGATTTAAATCACCCCTTAACAAGCCTTCGCCTCCAAAGTATATAATTAACATTATGATGATTCCTTGAACGATACCTAAAGAAGGAAAAATCGCGTTCAATACGAATGCTCTTCGCAAGTTCACTTTATATGCTTGATCGTTTACTTTTTTAAACTCTTTATAGAGTTTTTCTTCTTGACGGAAAGTTTTTGCTATATTTATGCCGGAAAAGCTTTCCTTCACATAAGAATTTACTGACGCAAGAGCTCTTTGACCTAGTAATGTTCTCCGCCTAGCGAGTTTTCTAAATGTAATGGCGATGAGAAAGAATAGGGGGATGGTGGTCAAAAACAAGACGCTGAGAAAGATGTTGATGAAAAACATGTAAGTTATTAAAAAGAAAACTCCAAATAAGTTTGCGATTACTTGTACAGTAAGGTCAATGGTTGTTCCAAATTCGTCTGAATCGCGATTAATTCTTGAAACGATTTTTCCTATGGGATTCTTGTCAAAAAAAGACAAATCATGATCAAGAACAGAAGCGTTAGCGTCTGCTCTAATGTCCATGATCACGCTTCCAATGGCTTTAGTGGAATTGATTTGTTGAAAGTAATTAATAATGTACCGCGAAAGATTAATACAAAGCATAATAATTATCACAAATACTAAGTAACTCACATCGGGATCACTATTGAGTTGTCCAATGGCGTTTGCAGTGAAAATAGGTAAAAACGCATTGGATACAGAAGATATAACAATAAGGAGAACAACAATTACCATTTGTTTCCGATATTTTTTGAAATAATTACTAATACGTCCAAACAAGACCTTGTCTTTATACTGCCTATCGTATTCTTCTGCATCAAGTCCTGCAAAAACCATTAAGAATCACCCTCCCGAGATAAGATCACTTCGTCAAGATCAAATCTTTTTACGAAAATTTTCCGATATTCCTCTGATGACTTTAATAAATCCTGGTGTGTTCCCAAAGTTTCTAGTTTTCCTCTCTTAAGCACGATTATGAGGTCTGCCCATCGAATTTGCGATAACCTGTGCGTGATGAGAAGCGTCGTACGATTTACAAGGATGTTATTGATGGCTTTTTGAATTTTATCTTCGGTTTCAGAATCGATGGCAGAAGTTGAGTCATCGAGTACGAGAATTCGAGGATCGGTGAGAAAAGCTCTAGCAATCGCAATTCTCTGCCGCTCACCTCCGCTTAACTGAACGCCCCGCTCTCCGATCTCGGTGTAGTAGCCTTTTGGGAGTTTAGAGACGAAATCATGGGCTTGAGCGTCTTTTGCCGCCTGAATAACCTCCTCAATCGCACTCTGTCGTCCGAAAGCTATATTATCCACTACCTTGTTAGAGAACAGGAAAACATCTTGCTCGATGTAAGTAACTTGGCTTCTCAACGATTTTAACGAGTAATCCCTGATATCAACGCCATCTATCAATATCTTCCCCTCAGTAACATCATACAACCTAGAAATCAATTTTGTTAATGTTGTTTTTCCCGATCCCGTCTTACCAACGATTGCAACTGTTTTTCCTGGAGCAATCTCAAAATTAATATCTTGCAAAATCCAATTTTCGTATCCTGGATATTTAAAAGACACATGTTCGAACTTGATACGTCCTTTAATTTCTTTTTCAATGCCCTCAATATTCTCGTCGATTTCTGTGTTACGATTCATTATTTCAAGTAATCTTTTGGCTCCTGCATCTGCAAGCTTGATGAGGGCGAATACAAAATATGATATAAAAGTTGGGAAAGTTAGCTGGGAAAGCAAGCCAAGATACGAAATTATTTGTCCTACCGACATACTTCCTTCTAAAAATAAAAATATCGACCAACCTAAACCAACCGTGCTCGTAATTGCCAATAACAAGACGGGAATGTATTTAGCTTGTATTCTTCCTTCGAGCACGAATGCTTCTTTGTAATTTTTAATTTTAGAGAAGTATTTTTGTCTTTCTATTGCTTCTTTTACAGTACTTTTCACGAGGGTAATACCTGATAAGGATTCGTTGAGTACTGAATTCATCTGGCCATATTCAAAGCGCAGACTTCCCGCAACAGGGCCGATTTTTCTTGTATAATTTTTTAATGCGATAATAAATAACACGGTAAAACACGCTGGTGGAAGGAACAAGGGAATTGGATATAAGATTAAAATAACTATTAGAGGGATTATTAAAGTAGTAAAGGATTCAAAAATAAGGGACACTGCGGGACTGATTAATAAATTCAAGGTTCGCACATCGTCCGTTGTCCTTGCCATTAAATCACCAATTTTCTGCCGATCATGAAACGACTGACTTTTTCCCAGCAAGTTTATATAGAATTCTTCTCTTGAATCTCTCTCAATTCTTTGTGCCAATACTTCTCTCATCATAAAATTAAATATCCGCATGAGTGGAGCACCGACACCTAAAATAAAAACCATTATGGAGAGATAAATTAAAGAATCTCCCTTGCCCACAATAAGTTGATTTATAACTTCTCCTATAAGGATTAATGTCGATGATGCTAGGATTGAAGCAATTATCGTTGTAAAAAAAACGATAATCAGGTATAACTTATTTGATCCTCTTAACACGTGTGCTATAATCCACCGAACAGAACTTGTTTTTCTTGCCCTCTCAAATGGATCTTGTTCCAAAGAAAACTCTGCTTGTTGAATTTTATAACTGTAACCTGTAGCACTTTTATTGGACATTTTTTTATTTTTTATTTAGCTATTTATTATTTAAAATAAAACTGGTATTGCTCAATTACTAATAAAAAGTTCCTTTTTTTTATTTGCTTATTTTATAAAATATTAGGATTAGCTTTCTTAATGAGTATGAATAGACACAATTAGATTTGAATATAAATATTTAGCTATATTAGATATACTCGATAAATAGTTTTAACTAAGCTAATCTTCGTGTTAAGAACATTGTATGATAAATTCATAAAACTTTTATAAAATAGAAAATATATTTTAGTATATACGGATCGTATATAATATAACTATCACGAATAAAATAAAAAACGATTAGATTGATGAATTTTCTATGGTAATACAAGAAATCGCATTATTTCCCGGTTGCATGATAAGCTATAGGCTACCTTTCATTGAATTATCCGTAAGAAAAATACTAGATGAATTTGGAATTAATTATATTGAAAACAATAAATTTTCGTGTTGTCCCGAGCCAAACGTGATAAAAAACCTCGATGAAATTGCTTATTCAGTGACAGCTGCTCGAAACTTGGCTTTAGCTGAAGAAAGTGGAAGACACATATTAACTCCTTGCAATGGATGCTTCGAAACATTGAAAGGTATAAGAAGCGAACTTAAGGTTGATAGTCATTTTAGGGATAAAATAAATTCTTATCTTGATAGAATTGGTCTAAAAGCTTCTGGAACATCGGATGTGTTACATTTCGTCGAATTCATTCATAAACTTGGCAAAGACAACATCAAGGAAAAGATTCAATACCCCTTAAGTTCTCTGAGAGTTGCGGTTCATTATGGATGCCATTTTTTAAGACCAAGCAACAAGATCCAGATGGATGATCCAATGGAACCTCATATTTTTGACAAGTTAATAGAAGATCTCGGAGCAATTAGCGTGGATTATGTTCATAAAATGGATTGTTGTGGGGGTAGTCTTGCGCGAGCGGATAATCCCGATTCTGGATTAGAGATGATACAGAACAAGCTCGAAAGTATGAAAGGAGCAAAAATCGATGTAATCGTAGTTGGTTGCCCCCAATGCTTCATTCAATTCGATCATCTCCAGCAAGATTTAAAAAAAATAGATTATATTTACGATATTCCAGTCTTGTACTACTCAGAGTTACTCTGTGTGGCCTTGGGAATTGATATAAGGGATATCATTAAAAAATATCACCGAACTCCTGTTGACTCAATGTTCCAAAAGGTAGATGAAGTCCATAAAAAACAAGAAAAAATAGAAAAACATTTTGACATCAAATTTCTTAACGAATGTTATAATTGTGGTGCGTGTAATAACGATTGTCCCGTGGCAAAAATAACTGATTTTAATCCAAAGGAAATCGTAGGAAAAATACTCGATGGTAGGATTGATGAAGTCCTTAAAGATCCAACCATATGGATGTGTCTTGATTGCTATGTATGTTATGAATTATGTCCTATGAAAACGGGTTTAGTGGATGTTTTTACGAAACTTAGGAATTTAGCGAGCGAAAAAGGAAACGTTTCGGACGGTTTTACGACCGAGTACGCTTCATTCCAAAAAATGGGTACGGTTGCAATGTATTCTAAAGCCGCAAGGTCTAGGGTTGGTTTAAAGTCTGAAAAGCCCAAACTGGAAGATTTGAAAAAATTATTAGAAATAATTAAAGAGGAAAAATAAGATAAATCAGAGGAAAAACAATGCGTTGGGAAAATTACACATCCTTGCCTGAACGGTTTAGAAATCAAAGAATATTTGATGGTTGTGGAATCTCCGGATTTATAAACATCGATGGCAAGAAAGAAGATGGAACGAAAATTATTGACATGCTAACCATCCTAAACGATCGTGAAAATGGCTTGGGGGCAGGATACGCAGCCTATGGAATCTACCCAGAATATAAGGACCATTACGCTCTCCACTTTCTATTCGATGATGAGTCAAGTAAAGCAGATGTCATAGACTACTTGTCAGATGTGGGATTTATTATACAATCGGAGGCAATTCCA
>JBHLMB010000127.1:0-7026 GCA_048938565.1 Promethearchaeota archaeon
AAGCATCGTGGTCTCCTGTCAAAGCTTCCATCCTGACAGGTTTATCTTTTGCAATTGCATCAGTTATTCCAATAATATTTATCCATTTTATATCCGAATTACCTAATAGAGCTTTTATATCTTCCAAATTATTGATTTTTTTTTTGCTAAATTTCTCATTTGTGTATGAAATAGATGATATTTCAGGCTTTTTACTAATTTCATTCCCGATATAAACGAGGCTTCCTGGAGGAAGACCTCTTTTCTTTGAAATATTTTTTATGAGTTTTGTCATATTTTTATTTTAATAGTTTGTATCTATAAATGAAAATAAAAAAATTGGATAAATGTCTATTTTCTTCTCAAGAATTTCATTAATCCTACCTTTATAAAATTTGCAATTACGAATGCTCCAAGAGCGTATAACCAAACAAAACCAGCTAATAACCATCCAATAGGAGCCATTAAAATACCAATCGCAGCAAAAATAGTTGCTATAACCTGTGTTGATTCACATGCAAAAAATAATATTTTTGATGGATATGGTTTTTGCCAGAAATGAAGTTCATCTGTTCTAGTCAAGTAGATTGTCATATGTCCTCCTACTGCTAATTTTAAGAAAATTAGTGTTTGTAATGTATTAACATCCAAGTTGAAACCGGCTTTACCGATTAAGAAGAGCAGGAAACTAAAAAATAATCCAGTTATTCCTAATGTAGTGGCCACGATTAATACTCTTTGCATTTTCCACCGTACAGGAACGCTTGAAGGCCTTACATTATCAAATGCTATCGTCATAATTGGTAAATCGTTTAAAAGGGCTAGAATGACAATCATTATAGCAGTAATTGGATAGAAATTAAACATTAATATGGTTAATACCAAAAAAATTAAGACTCTTACAGTCTCAGCAATACGATATGTTGAATAATTCTTCATTCTCTCGAAAATAATTCGACTTTCTATGGTTGCTCCAATAATTACCGAAAGCCCTGGGTCTGTTAGAACAATATCTGCTGCGGATTTAGCTGCGTCTGTTGCGCTTGAAACAGCAATTCCAACATCTGCAATTTTTAAAGCAGGTGCGTCATTGACACCATCACCTGTCATTCCAACAATATGTCCCTGATTTTGAAGACTTTCTACGATATTATATTTATGTTCTGGATATACTTCAGCGAATCCATTTGCGTTTTCTGCTAATTTTGCGCAACTATCATCCTTGCAGGCGATAAGTTCGGACGCAGATATAAAATTATTTCCCATTCCTAATTTGGATGCAATTTGTCGTGCTATGGCTGCGTGATCTCCTGTCACCATTTTTACATCTACACCCATTGAAACCGCACTTTTTATTGTTTCTGCGGAATCTTCTCGAGGAGGGTCAAAAAGAGCCACTAACCCAACATATTGCCAAATACCTTCTTGATTCGTTCTTGAAACACCTAAAACACGATAACCTTGAGTAGCAAAACTTTCACTATAATTTTTAATTTGAGAGATTAATGTTTCAGATTTATCCTGGACTAGATCTAAAATGACTTGAATAGCACCCTTAGAAAGTTTTATATCTTTGCCCTCATAATCGACAATTGCTTCGGTTCTTTTTATTACAGGATCAAAAGGACTAAATTTTTTAATGTGATATTGACTAACATCACCTTGCATTTCTCTAAACTTAATAAAAAATGCGTTGTCTATAGGATCTTTATCTTCTTCTTTCGAAGATAATACCCCATATAAGAGTACATCGTCTATAGTAAAAGAATTAAATGGGATTATAGCACCTATTGAAATCTCATTTTTTGTAATTGTACCCGTTTTATCAGAGCATAATATGTCCATCCCTGCCAATTCTTCAATTGATAATAATCTTTTTGCGATAGCTTTCTTTTTCGCAAGATTTACTGCACCAATAGCTAGCGAGACCATTAAAACTGCCGGTAATGCAACAGGGATCGCTGCAATGATTAAAACCAAAGCAAATTGTAGAATATTAAAGAAATTCTCTTGTCTTATTAATCCTACCACGATGATTATTAAAACTAAAATAACCGCTAATATAATTAAGTAATTTCCGATTTTTATAACTGCTTTTTGAAAGTGACTCCTTTTTTTCGTTCCCGCTACTAAACTAGTTGTTTTACCGAAAAATGTATTTATACCCGTATTTATTACAATTCCGTTCATTTCTCCTTTTTTAACTATTGCTCCTTCGAATGCAATATCAGAAACATTTTTATCTACAGGCAAAGATTCTCCCGTAAGTACGGATTCATCCAAAGTAAGATAATTACCTTCAAAAAGTTTAATATCTGCAGGTATTATATCTCCCAAGCGAACTCTTATTATATCTCCAGGTACGAGTTCTCTTGCGGGTACATCCGTCCATTTACCATCCCGCAATACACGTGCTTTTAGGGCTAGTTTTTCTTTTAGACGTTCTACTGCATTATCTGCCTTTTTTTCTTCCCAAAATCGGACGATTGCATTTATTAAAAGCATGGCAATAATTATCGCGAAATCATCCCAATGTTCGATAAGAATTGATAATACCGCTGCAATTTCAATCATCCAAGGAATGGGACCCCAAAAGTTTTCTAATAATCGCTTTAAGGTGCTTTTTTTCTCCTCAACAATCTCATTTGGTCCATAAATTTCAAGACGTTTTTTTGCCTCGCCAGTACTAATTCCTCTTTCTGTAGTTTCAAGCACGGTATATATATTATTGATATTTGCTTTTTTAGCATCATCAGTTTTTATTAAATGTTGAATTATTTCTTCACCAATCGATAATTTATAAAAATTCAAAATTTATTGTTTCATTCGGTTTATAAATATTTAGATAATAAATTCAAGGATCATAAAATAATAATGAATTCAATTTTTTATTACAAAAAAAACTCTTATGAATTGAGAAGAATCAGAACTAAAGGATGTTTATAAAATTAAAATTACAATATGCTTGGAAAAAATGTTAATATCATTTTAATTTCCATAAGTCTTGTCTTTCTATTAAGTACGCTTTTTCTGCATATTCTACTATCATTCTATTAGTATTGAAATAAGCACCTAATCGAATTGCATATTTCATTCTCTCTTGCCAGTTCTTTTGATTGTACTGAAATGTAGGTATAATTTCTTTCTCTAATTTAAGATAAAAATCTTCAGCATCCACATTATCATTTAAATTATCTGCATTTGGTACATCTGGTGATGGTCCTATAGACCACCCAGCCATTGTATTAGACATGTCATAACCCTCAATCCACCACCCATCTAACACAGAGAAATTTAAGACCCCGTTAATGGATGCTTTTATACCGCTCGTACCGCTTGCTTCCATGTATCTTCGTGGAGTATTCAACCATACATCAACTCCGCTTACCAATAATTTTGCCAACTCTATTTCATAATTTTCTAAAAAAACGAGTCCTATTTTATATGAGTTCCATAAATAATCGCTATATTCGTTTATTTTCTTTATGTAAGATTTGGATTGAACATCCGCAGGATGAGCTTTTCCAGCAAAAATGAATTGAACATTATCTTTTGCGATCTTGGCCAAGCGTTCGAGGTCTGAAAATATAAGATTCGGTCTCTTATATTTTGCCATTCTTCTAGCAAATCCCATTGTTAATAATTCATTATCAAATAAAACCCAAGAGTGGGATCTTTCGTAATTTAATAAATCTTTTTTGGCTTTATGGTGAACACGCCAGAGTTCATATCCGTCCAATTCAAGGGCACGATCTAATATGGTAATATCGTGGTGCCAATTACGACCTAGCTCTCTATTTAAAAATTGTCTCATATAATCAGAAAGCCAATAGCCAACATGCACACCATTAGTAATAGAATTTATTTGATATTTTGGGAACATTTTTTGAGAAATTTCTGAATGTTTCTTAGATACTGCATTGGTAAATCTGCTTCCGTTAAGAGCTAGAGTCGTCATATTAAGAAGATCTTCTCCTGCTAAGATCTTTATATCATTTGGTATCCTATTTCTAAACACATCATAAACTAAATCGTAATTAAATTGCTCCAGACCTGCCCTTACGGGTGTATGAGTTGTAAATACGCAGTGTTTCCGTGCTTCTTCAAGAGATTTATATTTTTCTAATAATTCAAAAATAAGAAAAGCCGCATGCCCTTCATTTAAATGGTAAATTTCTATTTGATCATAACCTAATTTTTTTAGCATTTTATAACCGCATATTCCAAGAATCATTTCTTGAACAATCCTTTGAAATCGATTAGCATCGTATAATACATGTGTCAAATTTCGTTGCCAAGGTTCATTTTCGGGAATATCAGTGTCAAGAAGAATGACTGGAATCATATGACCCGTTCTGCCTAATATATTATACTTCCAAGCTTCAACACTGAGGATTTTATCTTGTAATTGAAGAATAACTTTTTCATCAAGTTTAATAAAATTGGATTCAAAATCCCATTCAATTTCTCTTTCAACTTGATTTCCGTCAGGAGCAATTATTTGATAAAAATAACCAGCATTATAGGTTAAAGTCACTCCCACTAATGGCATTTGCAGATCTGCTGCTGATCGAAGCGTGTCCCCTGCGAGTATTCCTAATCCTCCTGAATATATTGGAAATCCACCATCTAATGCGATTTCCATTGAAAAATATGCAATCTTATGATTTTTTTTAGAATTCATATCTCATCCATTTTTACAGATTTTTAAACAAATCATTTCGAACATTATTTATCTCTTATTTATTTTTTTTATAAAGTTATTTCTAATGATTATAAAATTAGACTAATATTCATTTAAATCCCTATAAAAAGCCTTTAAAATTCTGTTGAATTTGCCTCATTCAAAATAATAACTGAGCTCTTTTTACTAATAATTTCTTACGAAATTAAACACAAAACTTTAAAAGTTGAATGGACTGACGAAATATCAATTAATTTAATTAAAACTTGAAAAAATATGTTCAAAGATTTTGATTTGAATAATGCGGATATTTTACATACCTCAATATATTGGATATTTCTTATTCTGACGATATTATTTTCTATTCTTGGATTGTTTTACATTTTTTATCACCTGAAAAAACTCTCTCGATTAGAAAATGGTTCTGAAAATATGGTGAAAATTCACGAACTCATTAAATCTGGTTCAAAAGCTTATTTAAAAAGACAATTTAAAACAATAAGCATTGTATTGTTCATTTTATTCGTTTTAATCTTGTTTGTGAATATATATCTCGCAATTTCCTTTTTGGTCGGATCGATTACTTCCTTGATTGCAAGCTATATAAGCATGGTTGCTTCGACGAGATCTAATGTAAAAGTAACACAAGCATGTAAAAGCAATTTAAATCGTGCTTTAAATATTGGATTCAATGCTGGGATGATCATTGGTGTTGCTGTGATTTCAATCTCTTTATTGGGAATTAGCATCTTATATATCTCACTTAATTTTTACACGGAAAACATTTTAGGTTTTGCCTTTGGTGCGTCTTTTTCTGCTCTTTTCGCCCAATTAGGGGGAGGAATCTTTACAAAAGGAGCTGATATTGGGGCAGATCTGGTGGGAAAATTAGAGCACGGATTACCTGAGGATGACATAAGAAATCCCGCCGCAATTGCCGATAATGTTGGTGATAATGTAGGAGATTGTGCAGGTAGAGGAGCCGATTTATTCGAATCCTCTTCCGCAAATAATATTGCAGCAATGATAATTGGTGTAACATTGAGTTTAATTACGAATAATCCTCTTTATATTGTATTTTCGCTGATAACAAGAGCTTTGGGAAATATTGCTTCAATTTTAGGGGGATATTTTGTTGAAATGAAAAATGAGAATGAATCTCCAGTTAAAGCTTTTGCACGTGGTCTTACGGTATCAGCTGGGTTTAATATCTTATTCTTTTTTTCAATGACATTGATTTGTTTTTATACGGGTTGGATATATCTCTTCTTATGTGCTGTAATTGGTATTATCATGGGATTATCAACCTATTTCATCGTGGACTATTATACTTCTTCGAGATATAAACCTGTAAAAGAAATCATAAAAAATTCAGAAACAGGAGCTGCAACAAATCTAATAAGCGGATTTTCGTTAGGATTGGAATCACCTGCAATTCCAGTATTATCATTTGTTATTGCTATTATCAGTACTTTCTATTTAGGGGAGTTATATGGAAATGCTATAGGTATCGATCAGTATCTAGGAGGGGTTTTTGGGATAACCATTGCGACATTAGGCTTACTATCAATCACGACTATTATTTTAGCCTTTGATGGATTTGGTCCTGTTTCTGATAATGCAGCAGGTATTGCTGAAATGTCGTATCAAGGGGAAGAAATTCGATTTAACTTAGATCGCCTTGACGCCGTAGGAAATACAACGAAAGCGCTGGCCAAAGGATTCGGAATAACATGTGCGGCGTTATCTGCAATAATCTTGTTTGAAGCCTACTTAGAAGAGATTAACGCAATTGATGTAAATATATATCATCCCGTTATTTTATGTTCCTTACTTATTGGATCCGTAATCCCATTCTTATTTTCAGCTTTAGCAATTAAAGCAGCAGGAAAATCTGCATATGGGATGATTAAAGAAATCCAACGCCAATTTAAAGATGATCCTGGAATATTGCAAAATAGCTCCTTACCTGATTACGATAAATGCATTGACATCGGAACAAAAATTTCTTTAAAGCAAATGATAATACCTGCCTTGCTATGTACTATTACCCCAATTCTCATTGGATTTTTGTTTGGACCAATTGCACTGGCGGCATTCTTAATTTCAGGTACTATTTCAGGGATCCTTTTAGGATTTGTATTAAATACAGGAGGGGGCGCTTTAGACAACACCAAAAAAGCAATTGAAGGTGGTCTATTAGGAGGAAAGGGATCTATTGCACACAAAGCTTCGGTAGTAGGAGATACCTTTGGAGACCCCTTAAAAGATACTGCTGGTCCATCCCTGCATATTCTTGTAAAAGTGATAAACACTGTTTCAATAGCATTTGCTCCGATTTTCGTACTTTTTGGAGATCGGAA
>JBHLMB010000128.1:0-7014 GCA_048938565.1 Promethearchaeota archaeon
ATTGTAAGAGTAGAGCTACATGTATTCTATGAGTGATTCTAAAAATTTTGGAAGAATTCTATACTATTTAGAACATGAAAAAGAGGATGTCGTAGAATTATTGGATAAATTCTTCCAATTTAGAATAAAGTTTATCCAAAGACATAAAGAAATTTTAGAAGAACTTCAAGATTTCGAAAAGAGTTATCAAATTCATTTAACTGACGTTAATTTTAACTTTTGGATTAATTTTTCAGATGGATCAATAACATATCATAGAGGGATCAATAAAAATTCAATAACTACCTTTGAATTTACAAAAGATTTACTTATTAAAATCTTAAAAAAGGATATTTCGTTTTCTGAAGCCTATATGAAAGGTCTTTTTAAAATACATGGGAGTTTGTCTCAGGCTATCAAATTAAGAAATTTTATAAAAACTCTCTTTAAATATCGAAAATTACTTCAATAAATAATAATTCTCTTATTTTATAAGAAAATTTTTTAGATATATTAAACAAAAATATAATTAACTACATTTTCTTATTACTGCTAGTCCTTTTCAATGAAAAAAAGAGAATTAGCAAAAGTAATATTGGGCCTGTAATCTAGTCTGGATAGGGTGCCCGGCTTCGGACTGGGATGTCGCAGGTTCGAATCCTGCCAGGCCCATACCAAATAAGATATTAGATAATCAATTTATTTATTTTTATACAATCTAATAATAAAGGTAGAACCTTTATTTCTTCCTTCTGATTCTACAAGAATTTTACCTGATGTAAGTGGATATGATATTATTAAAAAAATTAGAGCAGATGAGCAACTCAAAAAGATTGCTATATATTTCTTAACAGCTATACCTCGGCATAAGGTGGAGAAAAAAGCAGAAGAATTAGAAGTTACAGGGATTATTTTCAAGCCATTTAGTTTAAAAGATTTTCAAATTATAATTAAATATATAAAAGAAAGGAAATAAGCTTCTTTCTAATATATCGTATTCCTTTTATACCAGTTTTTTCAGATTTTAAATTAAATTAACTGTTCAATTTTTTTTGCTAAATTTGACATCAGAACAACACCCATTCCTAATTTTACAAAAGAGTTGAACATTAGAACTAGAATGAATTTAACTCCTAAAATATGCATATATTGAGAACATACTTTTTGTTCGTCATCTAATTCAAGAAGCATTCTTCTTATACTTGAGAGCTTATTCTGATCTCTTGATTCAAATTCTCTTATTGTATTAAATAAAGTCATATGAGGTAAAGAAGAATATATGACTTTTCCTTCGAGTGTGAACAAACCACTTCCTAATATCTCATTATCGTCGACTGTGCTCCTTAAAAGGTTAATTATATCTTGAAACATGGGCAAGGTATGGAGAGTGCTAAGTTCTCCTCCTTTTTTTTTACCTTCCTCTAATGTATCACTAGCTCCTTCGAAAAACTCCAATTTTGATAATTCATAATCAATTTTTTGATAACCTCTTACTGAAAAGTTTTTGTCAATAAAAGCTTGAAATGTATGTTCACATACTAATCCAGAGGGTATTGATACGGTAGTTAATTGTTTGCTCTGATTTATTATTTTGCTTGGAATATTTAAATCATTTTTCTTTTTACACTGAGGACATACTATTTTTACTTCTTGGAATTCTACTTGAGCTTTAGGCTTATTTGCATTGATCATAAGTTTAATATAAATTGTCTATTTGTTTTTTCAGATTAATTCAAACTCAAATTAATTAATCAAGTTTATTATTATATACTTTTTCTTTTCGAAAAATAAGCTCACAGCATCATATTTTTTATGAAAATTTTCTATTATTAAGTTTTTTAGGTTTTTTAATCTCTGAGTAAACAATTGTTCTGGTGTTTTAGCAAGGGATTTCCAAATGTTTGCAAAACCAATATAAGTCAGTAGAAAATAAATTAATATCGTATTTGTAGCTGTTGATTTCTCTTAAATTTGAAGTATTTAACTTTTACCTAAAATTATTTATTAATTGGAATTTATAATTATAAATAATAATTATTTTTGCTATATTGATTAAATAATGTCTGTGTCGCTAGATCTTGACCTAATTATGAATAAATTAGTAAAAGAGCTAGGATCTAAAATCTATTTTATCCTAATTACCTCTCTTCATGGAGTAGTCATGAAATCTTTTATAAATGATGCTGAATTCAATAAAGAATCAATTAGTTTAAATATTTCTCAGCTTTACGAATCTTCAGTAGAAGTGACTAACGAAATCGGGATACACGACCCTGATTTTAATATTATTCATGCAGATAATTTTTATGTATTGTCAATAAAAATTTTAGAAAGAATTATTATTCTTTTGACTGAAGATCAAATTGATATCAATCAAGTTTTTGATATCATTAACGAATGTTCAAGACCTAGTTAACAAATTTCTTTTTTTCTTAAGGATTTGAAATCATAAACTGTTTTTTTTTTAAATGATTTTATGTTAAATTGGCTTATTTTAATAATCATATATGGGCTAAATTTTAATTTTTTTAGTGCTAATTTTTAAAATACGTATTTAGTAATTGTAACTTAGAATTAAAAGTTTTAAATAAAATATTTTTTGAATAAAAATCTAAATTTCGTTTTAATGAGGGAATAAACATGACAGAAGTAAAAAAAAGAATAGTTGATTTAAATGTAGAAGAAATACCTACTATTGAAGAAGAAGATGAATCTAAATTAAAAGAAGAAATAGCCGAAAAAAAAGAAGAAAGAAGTATTTGGGATTATTTTTCAGATTATCCATATATTTCGACTATATTCTTTTTTTAAAGCCCTAACTTTTTTATTTTATTCTTTTATTTTAAGATATTATTACCAAAGTTTTTTTTACTTATTACTGAAAATTGATTTGAAGTCTATTATTGTATGTCGAAAAATATTTAAGATCAAAAACTTAAAAAAAAAAGAAATTTATTTCACCTTTTTAGGTTTAATTCCAATTTTTTCTTGAACTTCTTTTAGATGGTTATCAAATTTCTCAAGGACTAAATGTTCTTCGCTCAATTTTTTTTGTAGGGCTCTTATCTCATTATGTAGATAGTTTACTACTTCTTTTTCATAAGGTTTGAATGGGCTGATTGCTCCATCAAACTTTTCAACCGCTTCACCGTAAACATCTTGAAATATTGAGTTAACAGATGATAAAACATCCGAAATTTCAATTGTTCCTCTTGAAGATACAAACGCCATAAAATATTGCGTTCCTTCCAAAATCCTTCTGTGTATCTCATTATCATCTACGATTGTACTGTAATCTGTTTGACTGTTAAAAACAGGTTGATATTCGAGAGACGTACCAGATGTTTCTCGACTGAAATTTCTTATAGCTGTTAAAAATCCACCGATAAGAGCCGAATCCCTTATTGTGCCCTTACCTATAAGTTCTTTTTGGTCCTCACCAATAACATCTTCAAACTTGAAATCTACAATCTCGATCATAGTGACTCCTTGTTCTGAGTGTATAACCAATATCCAATAGATAGAAGCAATCTGAGAAATTTGAGTTTCAATTAGGGAAATATTTTGTTCTGTACTTGATATTTTCGTTTTAAGGGCAATTAATTCAGACTCTAATGCTCTTTGTGCTTTCATTTTATGTCTTGAAATTAGTAAAAATATAGCAAGAGCTGCCATAGCTATAACAGCAATAATTCCAATAACGACCCATAACCAATTTTCTTCAAGCCAAGTTGGCTCAACTTCTTCCTCCTCTTCTATTTCTAATCTAATTGTTGTTTCTGAGGTATAAAATGGACTTATCAGACGATATGTAATATCATATTCTCCATCACCAAACTCCAGCTTTGTTATTCCACCATAAGAATTCGCCAATGAATAAGTAGTATGAAAAATACCGTCTATATAAACTTCTATAGACATATTTTCACGATTTTTCGATCCTCCATCATTTAACTCCCATTGGAGTTCGAATTCCTCATCCTCTTCTAAATCATCTTCATCATATACAAGTGATATAGTAAGGGGTTTCTTTCTAATTTCAACTGGGAATGCCGCACTCCCTTGATAATAAGGAGAATCTATTGTTACATTTATATAATAAATACCAGGTAATGTATAATTTTCTATTTCACCATAAAGACTAAAGGATTGAACTATATTATAACCCCATGGATGAGGACCATCAATTTCTCCAGTTTCATTATTAATGAATGAAAGATTCACTTGGACGGGGATTCTTAGATAATTTTCTTGAAACAATAAAATACCTTGGTCATTAGTATAATTGACTTTTAAATTTACTGTAAATGAAAAACTTTCTTCTACTTCAAGAATATCATCGGTTGCTTTAAGATCAATAGTTATATTTCTTTTATAAACAAGCCATGGTTTTAAAACATGAGTAGAATCATCATAACCTAATTTACTTGCTTCAAATGTAATATTATATTCATCAGGCCTTATTTGAAGTTCTCTTAAATCAATTCCCACTAGATAAAGCCATAAATAGAGAGTTGGATCAGGATGCTCAATATATGGTAATACACCACTATAATCTACCAACTTGTAGGTTACTGATGCATTTGCAATAATGGTTTTGTTAATACAATAAATTGGATCATTTAAAAGATTTTTACCTTCCGTATATTCAATGTATCCAAGATAATCTCTATCTAAATACGCCGCCCCAAGGTAGAAATTCGGTTCAAATGCAGTTATATTATCTGTAAATCCAAGAATAAATGCATGTTTATAAAATTCTACTTCTGCAATTTTTACTCCAAAATGGATAGCAGAACCATTTATAAGCGTTATGTTGAGATAACCCATACCACCACGAGAATAGTTTAACATAATGTAATTATAATTAATTATATCATTTTTTTGCACTCCAACAAATTCTTCTGAAAAAGTTGTTCCATTAGTATCAGTAAAACCAATTGTCAAATCACCATCCATTCTACATGTTATATTAAGATGTAATTCATTCTTATCTTGCAATTCTAATTTTTCGTTGTATGTTATAGAAATAAAGTTCGGAGAATAAAATGTAATCTTATATTCCTCATAAGAGCCATAAATTATCAAATGAGTTGAATTTCTATCATATATCAGTGGATCCCAGTAAGCACCAGATCTTCCTTTAACAGAAATGAGTGTAAAATAATCATCTAGCTCGATTATTGCCTTATAATCATCAGGAACATTATAGTAAGGATAAGTGAAAAGATATTTATTATCAAATGATAGTTCCCATTCAATAAAATCAGAGATCGTATTCTCTATCGTTGGTATGAAAGATACTTGTTCATTTTTGGTTGAAATAGCATTAAAAAAGTAAAGCGTTGCATTATATGTTATATTAGTATAGCCATCATAAGCATACATTATGGTAGAAGCTCCAAAAGGGATATCTTTATTACAGCGGACATAGCCAAAAGCATTCCCTTTGCCTGGACCATCATCATTAATAATAACCTGATCCCAACCTATCCCTAAACCAGCGTATTGGCTATATGACATACCACCAAAATCATTTGGTCTAAGTATATCTTTGCTAGGAGAGGAGGAATTAATAAGCCCGGTAAGATAAAACTCGATTGATGTATTTGCGCCATTATAACTCCATTGTTCCATGAGTGTAGTTGGTGGATTCGTTCCTAAACCGCCTCCCGTAGCATTATAATTTTCATACGACCATGAATTATTAGCTATTTCAACAATTTGAGTATCAAAAGAAAAATTAAGACCTGATTCAAAGGGATTGGCAGTTTTAGGAAGTTCTTCTTCCAGTGATTTTTCATTTATGATTTCTTCTTTTGTTATATCTCCTAAATTGTCATTATCTGTTTTTTTTTGTTCTATTTCAGTATTAATATCCATATTAATTAGGACACTAAAAATATTTAAAGTAAAAAGAAATATTAGAATAAATCCTAAAATTTTTGGGGTTTTTTTTTTCATATTTCATTCAAGATTATTTTAACAAATATTTATTATTTCTATTTTTTTTTTCTTATATTAAGGATTTGTAGGCTAATTTTTGATTGTTTATTTTCCTATATCCTTATTACTAATATATTCCAATTTAATAGATGTATCAGTAATCTATATATAATATTTTATTTATATAAATTTGACTTGCAAATAAAGTAGTTAATTCATTACATTTATTTTGTTTTCTAGTTAAATCTTTTAAAAAAACAAACATAATAAGAATATTATGAAATTAAGTATTGTTTCTGGATTAAAGGAATCCAAAAGCAATCAAGAAAAAATAAATTCAAGATTTCTTTCCTTATGCGAATTCTTAAAACCTTTAAATTATAAGGGAATTGAAATAAGTTTATTAGAACCAGAAAAGATTGATGTTAAAAGAATTATAGAAACTAAAAATTTATATGATATGGAAATACCTGCAATAGGAACAGGAAGCACATATATCCGTTTTGGTTATTCCCTTGGACATGTAGAAGAAAATATGAGGAAAAAAGCTATAGAAAAAATTGAAAAATATATCAATTTTGCGAGAGAGGCGCAATCAAAAGTTATAATTGGTTTAATTAGAGGGAGATATAATTTTCAAAGTAGTTCTAAGAAGGAGAAATTGAATATTATTCATTCATTAAAAGAATGTTGTAGAATTGCGGAAGATAATTTAGTAGAATTAATATTTGAACCCATTAATAGATTTGAAATAGATTCTTATAATACTATTTCTGAATCAGTCGATTTATTAGAAGAAATCGGATCAGAAAATTTAAAACTATTAATAGATTCTTATCATACGTATTTAGAAGAAGATCCAATATATATATGGGAATATATGAAAGATATCGTTGAACACGTTGCTCATATACATTTAGCGGATGATAACAGAGGGACTCCAGGTACAGGACATTTTGATTTTAAATCATTTTTAAATATCTTTAAAGAATCTGGATACAAGGGTTTTGCTTCGATTGAAACAATAATGAAACCTTCTTTTGAAGATGTGGCTAAAGAATCATCAGAATATTTAAGAATGATTTTATA
>JBHLMB010000129.1:0-2572 GCA_048938565.1 Promethearchaeota archaeon
GAACCATATGTACTTGATTCTTTCGATACATCGTCAATATTTGCAAAAAGATCCAGTAAATTGATTGCTAACATTGTTTCATTTAAGGGATTAACTATTTCACCATTCTTTATTAAAGAACCCTGCAAAATAAGTCCACTAAAATCTCCCGATGCTATATTAGGAGAGTCTCCCGTGTAATCTAAAAGAATCCCAAGCTTCACATCACTAATCATTTCTTTTTTTGAATGCCCTCCCGGATTAAGAACGAAATTAGAACAACCAATTGAGGGGACGGAAGAATAGGACGAACGAGATGCATTACCCGTGCTTTCAACGCCCTCTTTATTAGCCGTATAGCTATTATGCAAAAGTCCTGATTCAAGGAATTGACCGCGTTCGATAATTTTCCTGTCTTGACACGGAACTCCTTCATCATCAAATGCTCCTGATCCTGCCGCTCCGTCAAGTAATGATATATCCTGAACGGTTAAATATTTTGATCCAATTAATGAACCTCGCTTTCCTACGAGAAAACTACGTTTATATTGAAATGTTTCTGCGTTTATTGCTGAAATTAAAGGCTCTAATATGAGGCTTATGGCACCGTTAGGTGTCAATATCAAAGGACACTTCATGCTTTGGATCTTCTTGCGGTTTAGGTTGTTTTTTGCGTTATTTAACGCTTTTTGGGCTATTTTTACCGAATTTATATCTTTCAGGTTTCTTACGGATTGCCATTCGCTTCCAAACGATGTGTCCTTGCTAACTTTATCCCTTGCAACCATTCTAGAAGAGATCACGCAATTAGTTTTTTTCCTACTGGCTTCTAATCCATTTGAGTTTACTATTAACACTTTTGAATAATTTGCAGTGAAATAAGCAGCTTGTGAAATCGCCATGTCGTCCTCGTTACAGGCAGTGATCAGTTCTTTTACGTAACCAAGTGAATCTTCTATCTGGAGCTCTTTAACGCTCTTGTCAAATAAACCCTTTACATTTGGATACAAAGAATAAGAAGGGGGCAGATCTTTAAATTCAGGATCCTCTGTCCCTGCTCTCATCATCTTTATAGCAGTTTTGATCATTAATTCAATAGAAGAACGATTCAACTTGTTAGTGTAGGCAAAACCTAGCGATCCTCGCTTGTCAAACGCCCTGATGGATGCGCCATAATCGCTTCCCATTTCGCTGTTCTTTATCGAGTTCTCTTCAATTTCTATATTAAGGTATTTCGATTTTTTAATATATATTTCGGTACATCTTACGCTTGAATCTAGATCCTGGCTAAATTTCAAGCAATTAGCAGCTGTATTTAAAATATCAATATCTTCTTCCACTTTAGTTCAAGCCTCCAACTATTATGTCATCAATACGAACATATGGTCCACCATCGCACACTCGAACGCCTTGACCTCCTTTACCACACATGCCATCTGAGATATTCATTTCTGATTCCCTGCCAATAGCACTTATTTTATTTAGTACTTCTAATGTCATTCCTGAAAGAGATGCATCTCTCATCATTGTTTTTTTTTCACCGTTTTCGATTATGTATGACATCTTGCATTTAAATTGAAAATTACCTGTTGTTGGATCAGTATATCCATATTGAAAATCTTCGCATAATATTCCTGTTTTGGTATCTTCAATCATTTCTTCAAGTTTCCAATCCTTGGGTTCCAAGATTGTTATGCCCATCCTTACTTGAGGCCTCGAAGAATCTGATGAAGCCCTCCCATGTCCATTGGGTTCAATATCCATTCGAGAAGAAGTTTCTATGCTGTGAATATAATTTTTCAAAATGCCCTCTTTGATGATTGTAGTTTTTTGAGAAGGAATACCCTCAGAATCAATAAAGTAGCTTCCAAATAATTCATATGGCAAATTAAGCCTTTTACCTTTTCCCATTCGTGGATCATCGATGATTGTAACATCTTCTATAGCAACTTTTTCTCCTATTCTTCCTTCCAAGATGCTTTCTTTATTCAATACGAGATCCGCTTCGACAGCGTGACCAAAAGCCTCGTGAACGAATGTACCAGTTAACTTTGGATCCATTATAACCCTAAATTTACCTCCAACTGGAGATTTAGCATCAAGCAAGGATACAACTTCGCTAGCTGTTTTTTTACTTAGTGATCTTGCCTGCTCCGTCTCAACTATTTCAAAACCACCAACTCCTCCTATAGAATTTACGGCTCTTTGAATTAACCCTTCTTTTTGGGCATATGCCATATTAAACAACCTCACGACCGATAAGTTTTGTTCTATAAAACTTCCAAAAGAATTTAGAAATAAGCTTTGAATGTTATTGTCGGTGTAAAATGTTCTTGTATTTTTAATTTTATCTGAATAGCTTGAAGTGATTTTTTCGTGGTTTTTAACTAGCTCGATTTTCTCTTCTATGTCAACATCTATGAGATTTTTTATACGGTTTAGACCATATTTCTTTACTAAAGGGTCCCTATGTTTGATTTTAAACTTATTTTCGTTCAATGATTCAGTTAATTTAGCTAATTTGATTGCTTTTTGAAATCCTTTCTTTAATGAATTTTTATCCAATTTTTTTAAAACGACGAAACCCCAACCT
>JBHLMB010000129.1:2582-6938 GCA_048938565.1 Promethearchaeota archaeon
CGTTGATAAAAGCGCGAATTCCACACTCGATCGTGCTTGAAGATGAAATTTCCTTGCTTTTCCTATCTGTAAAATCCAAGGAGGTCCTCTCGTAAGAACTGCATCTTAGATCCCAATAATCTAGATCGTCTTTGGCAGTTTCATTAAAATGATTTATCAGTCCATCGTCAATATCCTTCAAACAATCAGCAATTTCCATTAAAAAACATCCTATTTGTGTTTGTTATTTATGTATGTTGCTTTTTTATTTATAAATAAAAAATGTAACTAACGCCAAGTTTAATTTTTCTCCATTAAAAGAGTTGTTGAAAAATATAATAAATATCTTACTTTTTTTAAAATCTTATTTAGTAAATGACAAAAACTTGGTTAATCCATAATATTTGTTATTTGATTTTATTCTTTTTATTATTACTATTGCCTCGTTTAATGTGCTTTTTCTTGAAAATTTTTCTGATTTTTGAAATTGAAATATTCGATTACATTTCCAACATTTTTTTGCTTTTATTAGCTTGTTGGTATAGTGCCACTCGCCACAATGATAGCACTTAAAAAAATAGTATTTTTCTTTGCTGTACATGTACATAATTGAAATAATTATGTGAATATAAGCGATAACTCTGCATCAATTTATTAAAAAAGGAGCTTCAGATAAATAATGAGGAATTATATTATATGGTAATACTTCCCTTATTGAGTCTTGCTTCCGCAATATTGACAGAATTTTAATTCCTTTGGATAAAGATTATCACAATTAGGGCATCTTTTTAAGGAATTTTTAAGAATTTCTCTCCCTAACATCTCGAAAGCGAGTTCTATGTTTTCTCCTGTTTTTGCCGAAGTACTAATGATTTCTCCTTGAAATTTATGTTGATCGAATAGTTTTTGCGCTTCTTCGGTTGAAATCTCTCTTTGCTCTTCTAAGTCTTTCTTGGCTTCAAGTAATAGTTTCGTGTGAGGGCCATTTGGAACCGAGGATATTACTTTAATCCAATCGTAAAGATCAGTTAAGGATTCCTTGTTGGTAATGTCGTAAAGCATGAGTGCTCCAGAAGCCCCAGATACATATGAGGGTAACAATAGCCTAAATTTTTTTTCACCTGCAAAGTCCCAGATGTTTAGCAGGATCTCATTGTCGTCAACAACTATTTTCTTTGTTTCAAAATCCACTCCTATTGTAGAAAGCGTCGATTTATCAAACTTACCCGTTGCGTAGCGCCTTATTAAGCTTGTTTTCCCGACATTTTTAGCGCCCGCCACCACTACTTTAAATTTAATCATTTTTTTTCCTGCTGAATAGTAATGTTATGATATAATAATAGTTTTCTCATTTAATTAATTATACTAATATTATATCTCTTTAGAATAAAAATGTTATTTGTCTTATTCATCTTCATTTTTCTTACTGGAATTACCACGGTATTTAAATCTACTTATTTTATATATTTCTTGTGCGATTTTTTTGCCAATATTCTCGATCTTGGTTAATTCTGGAATATCTGAATTAAAAAGATTTTGTAAGGTATTCATCTCCTCAAGTAAACATTTTGCTCTATAAGCATTCACTCCAGGAATTCCGGCAATGATGTGTTCCAACAGTTGAGTATACTCGATAGGGGCTTTTTCAAACCTTAATTTTAAAGATCCCTTAGATTTTGATTGCTCCTTTTTTGCCAGATGGTATAAAATCATTGCTGTTTCGTTTGGACCTTGTGTTTTATACACCATGATTCCCAGATTGAGCATTATTGATGTTAAGGCTCCATATAAGGCATTTTCGCTAATATTAGACTTTAAGAAAGGATCACCTTCTAGTATCAGGATTGGTCTCTCAAAATTGTTTTTCAAGTTTGATAATTCTTCAAACAACCTTCCATCTTTTATTGAATCGCTGAAGTCCTTCGACGACTTCCTTTCAATACCCGCCCTATTTGAAATAATATAATCCGCCACGCTTAATTGCTCCAATCTAAGAACAACACCCATTAGAGATAGAATTCTCACTACAGGAGAGGCCGTTTCTCTATTATCGCAAACAATTTCGATTTCTTCGGCCCCATCGATCTTTTTAATAGTATCGTAATAATTATTGTTCTCATTATTTTCAATTTCGCTGTCTTGAGGTTTCTCAGAAATATATTGTAATAGGCTTGATTGAGTCGCTTTGGCGTCATTCTCGGTTTTTTTTAGGTTTTTCAGGTTCTGTTGCATTTTGTTCTCTTTTGTCCTTTCGGCCCAATAATACCCCTCGTCCCGGGTGTTTTCTGCCATCAAAACGCATACTTTTCCTTCCCTTTTACGTCCCGTGCGACCCCTTCTTTGTATTGACCGTATGGCACTCGGAACAACATCGTAAAACACGACTAAATCGCATTCTGCTATGTCCAAACCTTCTTCCGCCACGCTGGTTCCTATTAAAGTATTGAATGTTCCATTTCTAAAGTCTTCGAGGAGCTTTACTTGTTGTTTTTGTGTCAAACCCTTATCGGAATTTCTATTAGCTTGACCTACGAACTTGTGAACTTTTATAATGGCATTTCGCTTTAATAATCGGACGATATTGTTTACTGAATCTCTATAATGGCAAAAAACCAATATCCTAGAGTCCTTATACTTGTTAATTTGTTCAACCAAGATTTCTTTTAATTTTTCGATTTTTGGATGGATCATTCCCTTGGATTGCGAAATAAAGGTAAGTTCCTTCACGCGATTAAAGTCTTGATCCAAAAAAAGTTCTTTCAAGGACTTATTTGCCGTGTTTTTCTTGATCTTATCCTCATTTTTCTCAATGTAATCTTTTAAGGCGTTAATCCCTTGAGTTTCTATTAGTTCTGTCATGTGAGAAAGTCTTATCGCGTTGGCAGACAGCTTTTTTGCGTAAAACATCTGGAATTTCTCGCTTTCGTCCCTAGCTGAAGAAATTCGCTGATTTATTACCTTGTCCAACTTCAGGATATCTTTTCTTGATACCTTGTTTAAATCAAGAGATGCGAATAAATCGTTTTCCTTTAGGAATTTATAACACAATTTAAGTTTCTCATCTAATATAGTCTTGATTTCTAAAAATTCTTTGGGTAATTTGATTTTTATCCATTCTTGATCTACATTGTGGATGTATGGTCTCACATCACTGTCTTTTTCAGTCTTTATTTCAATATGATCGATAAACAGGTTCGACTTAATCTCGTTTATTTTTTCCATGGTGGATCCTGGACTTGCCGTGAGACCTAAAATCTGAGGGGATTGAGCGCTTTCAACATACTTTTTTGCTATATAACAATACGAGTAATCTCCCACGGCTCGATGTGCTTCATCAAAAATGATTAAAGAAACATCTTCTATGGAATACAGTGAAGATAATATATCGTTTTGAAACACTTGAGGCGTCATAAAGGCGACTTTTACATCAATCCACATGTCTTTTCTTTTATCTTTCGTTATAGTTCCAGTGATCGCCTTTAATGATTCGGGAAGCAATTCCGTGAGACTCAAAAAGGAACGATAATGTTGCTCAACAAGAGGTTTGGTTGGGGCTAGAAAAACTATTTTTGAACCAGGCTTTTCGGTTAAGCGATGTACAGCCAACATTAAGGCAATGATTGTTTTACCTAAACCCGTCGGAATGACCACGAGAGAATCTTTATTTAGACAATTAATGAAAATGTTTTCTTGATACTCACGACGAGTAATTAAATTTTTTTTCATTAAAGGATGGGAAAGATAAGTATCATTCTTGACTGTTGTACACATAGAAAAAACAATGATTTTTATTCTGCATAAAAAAGATGCGTAATAATATAAAATAAAAGAGTCCCACGAATCTCTTAAATTACATTAATTGTAAATTAATAATTTTCCCTTTTTTGAATAGAAAATAGAATTAGAAACCTCCAAATATAAATACAGTAATTGATTTAATAATCACATGATCCAATACAATGAGTATTGGTCTTAGCAATATCAATACCATTATATGGGATTTGCGCGGATAGTTTAGCCAGGCTTATAACGACACGTTCACACCGTGTAGGTCGAGGGTTCGAATCCCTCTCTGCGCATTTTTTTCATTGACAAGTCGAACAAACCATAAAAAATATAACAGATGTCATATTTACATATTTAATCACTTCTTTTTGGTAAGGTAAGCCGTGTCAAGTTTCTTAGAATCAAGAGAATTACGAAAGCAATATAGAAAAGTAAAGCAGTACCTTAAGGAAATTCCCAAGTATGTGAAAACTCTCGATGGCGAGGAAGAGGAAGTTCCATTGAAAAACGAGATTGGCTCAATTTTTCTTACCAGGTACGAAAAAGCTCGAATTGTTGGTGCAAGAGCCCTTCAAATAAGTTTTGGCGCTC
>JBHLMB010000130.1:0-6934 GCA_048938565.1 Promethearchaeota archaeon
CTTACGATATTTTAACCAAGGATCTAAATTCAATTCTTATCCAAAAGGCGATTGGTACTGACAAGGGTTTGGCTAAGATCGGCGATGGCGTCGTTAATTTAGCTTATTCCGTTGCCAAGTCTTTATATCTTACAAAAACCAGTAAAAACAAGGGAATCGTCAGGACGGGTTGGAAAGTCAGCAAGGAAGTCCTATCTCCCGCATTAAAAAACGCTGGCTTGAAGGATTTTGCAAAAAACAGGGCTGATGCGCACGATATGGCCGATACTGCAGAGGCTTTAGTCGCATACATCTGGTTGGGAGGAGCCATGAGCGTAAAAGACATCACAGATATTTTATTTGACAACCTCGATGGAGATTTTTACAAGAGAACGGAAGAAATTAAAAGCGCAACGAAAGCATTTACAATTTTATTAGAGCACTTGAAAAAATATTTACCAGAGACATCGCCTTGAAAGAGAACCCAATAGTCATGGGCATTGACGATGCAATGCACCAAAGGGCTACGGCAAAAAAAACCAAATTAATTGGCGTCGTGTGCCAAGGCACGAGGATGGTCGGAATTGTCATGGACGAGATCGAAATCGATGGCGACGATTCTACGGAGGCTCTTATAAGACTCATAAAACGAGAAGAGAGACACGTGCAATACGTGATAACGGATACCATCACCTTCGGGGGATTTAATATAATGGACATTGCACGAGTTCATCGTGAAACAAGAAAACCAATAATTGCCATTATTGATCGGAAGGTAGATATGGCATCAGTTAAGCGCGCCTTGGTCAAGCGGTTTCCTGAAACTTATGAGGAAAAACTTAAACTCATTTTTCACGCAGGTAACTTGTATCAACACGAAATTAAAACCGCTGGCGGAAGTTCAACGGTATATTTTCACGCAATAGGAATTGATATAAGCGAGGTTGGTTCCTTATTGGATAATATATCGATCGATTCCAAGCAACCCGAATGCACGAGAATGGCACACCTGATAGGAAGATGCTATCAATAACAGAAGGGATCACTTTTTTTTTTCGTACATCTCGTATTCCAAAATGCTTTTCATGCGATCGCGTAATTCCAATCTAATGGCGCTCATTTCGTAGGTAGGAATACCTCCTAATTTATCTCGCATAACATCGGCTTTTAAAGCCCCCGGTAAGTCTTGCTTATTTGCGATCGCTATTACTTTCGAACCAATGCGATGAGAAAATCTATCGTATAATTCCTTGGTTTTTTTTAGATTATCCTCGGTGGAATCGCATACTAAAACGGCAAGACCGGAATTCTTAAGAAAGTCGTCCCACATGAGCTTGAATCGTTTCTGACCTCCAAGATCCCAAATGGTATACTTACTTCCGTTAATGATTGATTCCTCGATTTCCAAGCCAATCGTGGGTTTTGTTGATGTGTCAAGAGATTCGCCCGCTCTTCCCTGTAGAAGCGATATTAAAGAACTCTTTCCCACGCCAGCGTCTCCAAAAAAGCAAATTTTACTCTTATTTTCAACCAAGTTATTTGACCTTTCATTTTTAATAATATCCTATTATGAAAGATCAAGATGTTTCTCAAAAACACGAATAATATTGTGATAATACAGAGAGAATATTTCAGAAATTAAAAAAGAATCTTATCAATGTAATTTATTATTACTGAAACCTAAGAAGAAATGACGAAGATCTTATCAACATTCATTTTCAGTCAATTAAACAATGAGGGGGGGTGTTTAAAATGATTTTTAACAGTTACCGAACTAATAAAATGATAATCAAGAACGAGCTTAATGAATTTCTAGAAATTAATATGGTTTGAGAATCAAGAATAACCGAAAGCTATAAAAATCCTCTTTTTCCTTCCACTCTACTTGTTGTAGTGCTTTTATACCATCAATATATGGTTCGTTGTTTAGGACGAATTCTAAAATTGGTTCTTGGCCAGGAACTTTCCCAATATAAATACGAATCCAATATGATTTTTTTGTGAAATCTTGTTGCTTTAAAAATTTTTCAACAACTTCAAAAAAGGGCATTTCTTGATAGTTATTAATTTCTTTAGAGTATTTCGTTATCGCGCGACCAAAATGGGCTCGATACTTAATACTATTTATCTTCCATTTTTCTATAGAGATTTGATCGCTTTTAAAATCGTTAAGGGTGCTGAATAGCATTTGTAAATCCGAAATTGCAAAATTATACAAGGCATTATCAATAATACTTTCTTTATCACTTCCAAAACCAACAAAGGATTCAAAAATGAATATTGCTTCTCTTGATGTATCTTGGATCGCAAAATCTACTTGTCCATGAGAGTATTTTCCATTATTCTCTATAAAATCAATTCTAGCTACTTTTATAACATGTTTATCACAAACGATCCATCCATCTTGATGCAAGTAGGAATCCTTAAAGTGTTGTTTGTGAAGGGCTAGTAATTTTTCATTCGCATACTCTAGAGACATATTATTGCTGAATTTTCAATTATGATTATTTTTGTTTAAAAATTAATAATTCTTTTTATGAAAAATGTACATTAAAGTTATTGGGAAATCATTTCATTATAACTGATATTAAATTTTCAAGTAGTAAATTTATTCGAAATATACCCATTTAAATGCAATCTATAAGAGATATGATGAAATATAAAAAAAGAAAATTGAGATTCGCTTTTAATTGTTCTAAATTAAAAAAAGAATCAAAAAAAAAATAAAAAGTCTATTCGGCTTTAATGTCTTTAACGACGCCGACAGCAACGGTTCGACCCATATCTCGGACTGCGAAACGCCCCATTTCTGGAATTTCTGCGTACTTTTCGATACAAATCTTCTTGATTGGCTGTAAGGTCACCATTGCCATGTCATTTTTCTTGATGAACTTAGGATTGTCCTCGATAACTGAACCCGTTTTTGGGTCGAGCTTCTTGTTTAGTTCAGTGAAGCGAGCGGCAATCTGAGTCGTGTGTGCGTGGATAACAGGTGTGTATCCTTGAGCAAGCGCCGTTGGATGCCAAATTACAATGATTTGACCAGACCAATTACCACTTGGGGCAATAACGGTTGGAGGATCGTTTGGATGTCCGAGACAATCTCCTCGTCCGACATCTTTCATTTCAATACCTCGAATGCTAAATCCGATGTTATCACCGGGTTCGGCTTGGTCAATTTCCTCGTGGTGCATTTCAATGCTTCGAATTTCGCCTTTGAATCCCGTGGGTTGAATGATAATCTTGTCGCCCTTTTTAAGCACGCCCGTTTCAACTCTTCCAACGGGTACAACACCAGTACCTTTAATCTTGTAAGCGTCTTGGATTGGAAGCCTAAGAGGCTTGTTAGTTGGCTTTTCAGGTATTTCAAAAGCGTCGATCGCTTCGAGCAATGTTGGCCCTTTATACCAGCCAAGCTTGTCGGATTTTTCTGCCAAGTTATCGCCAGTCATTCCGCTTGTGGGAACGAATTGGATCTTTTTCACATCAAATCCAACGATTTTTAACAGATCTGAGACAGCATCCTTGCATTCGTTAAATCGATCTTCTTCGTAATTCCACACATCTACTTTATTAATCGCAACAACTAATTGTTTCACACCCAAGGTGTTAGCCAAGAATGCGTGTTCTCGAGTTTGACCGTTAGCGGCAATTCCTACTTCCATTTCTCCTTTCTTGCCTGAAACAACAAGGATTGCTGCGTCAGCTTGGCTTGCGCCCGTGATCATGTTCTTGACGAAATCTGCGTGTCCGGGAGCGTCAATGATGGTAAAGTACTTGCTTTGAGTTTCGAACTTTCTAAAAGCAAGATCGATAGTAATACCTCTTTGTCGCTCTTCCTTGAGGCGGTCAAAGACATAAGCATACGACCAAGACTCACGATCGTATTCTTTAGCTAACTTCTCAAGATCTCGGGCTTCTCGGTCGCTGATTGCGCCCGTTTTGATTAACATACAGCCCATCATCGTTGACTTGCCGTGATCGATGTGGCCAATAATCACCAAGTTCAAGTGTTCTTTATCTTTAGGCATAATTTATCAATACCTTTAATTTTTTTTCATATTTATTTGTATAATGGTTCAAATAAGTATTTCTCGATGAAATATCATTAGTTGAATAAGGACTTTAATGAAGACCTTTTTATATTTTTTACGATATTTTTAAAGAGAATTGTCCCATTCAATTCCCCCTTGACGATAATTTCAATTCATGTAATATCAAGACCACATACGATCCATAGGATAATAGTCTTGGATAATGTAACCAACGGTGCGATATAAAAAAGCAATTATTCTTACAATTTGTATGGAGGTATTCTTCTCAGGGACGGATGCGATAATGTATTTCTTGCTGGAAACACTGCTAATCGAAACTATGTTGGAATAAATCTCCAATCAAATAACGAGAATTGTTTTATTATGGGAAATACATATAAGAACAATAGCGGTAGCGGAATATATCTCCACGAATTCAATCATAACAAGTTAATATCTTTCAATACCGTGAATTACAATTTGGTAGGTATACATCTTTATAATTATTCAAATGACTACAATATCATTGGAAATGACATATTTAATAACACTTACGGTATTTTTTTAATTTAAATTCAATTTCGGGTTCCAACAATGCAAGCTTTAATACGGTATGTGGAATAGGTCTAAACGATAATAATAACGAAAATAGAATCAATGGGACAATTACACGGGAGTTGGCAATTACTGGGATAATTACATGGGGATTGACGCGAACAACGATGGAATAGGAGATACTCCGCACGATTTTGATAGCGGACCCGATTATTTTCCATTGATGGAAATGGATCCTTTTGATTTGAACCACATAGAAGAGGGAGAAGAGGATAAAATCGGATCTTTCGGTGAATTCTTCTTGCTTATTTCCGCCTTATCAGTGATTTCGCTTATTATTATCGTTAGGAAGCGTATATTAAGATAAATTCTTCAACATCATAATTTCAATCTTTTTTTTTATTTTATTTTAACTTCATAAATCCATTGCAATATATTGATAATAAAAGTCAAATAAGACTCATGCTTTATACTATTATCAAGGAAAAAAAATAATACAATATACTTTCAAACCCATGGTAAAGAGTCGAACAGAGTTTCCAAAGGAAGGCGAATTCATCATGGGGCGCGTGGTGGAAGTCCAAAACCAATATGTTTATGTTGATTTAATCGATTATAAGGGGCTTCCATCGGAAGAATACGCCCGCGGAATGATACATATCAGCGAAATTTCAAGCAGGTGGATAAAAAATATAAGAAATTTCGTCCGCATCAATCAAATACTTGTCTTACGCGTGTTAAAAGTCGACCAATATAAGGGACACATTGACTTGTCGTTAAGAAGGGTGAATTCTGCACAGAAGGATAATCGAAAGAAGGAACAAAAATTCGCAATGAAATTCGAAACCCTGTTGCAATTTCTTTCGCAAGAAATTGGCATATCTTTAGACGAGGCTTATGAAAAGATTGGTTTTCCCATTCTGGACATGTACGATAATTATCAGGATGCCATAGAAGACCTCAAGGAAAATGGAAAACAAGTTTTAAGTAAACTCAAGGATATTCCTGAAGATGTTAAAGAAAAATATTTGAATATCATCAATGAAAATGTGGAAATATCCACCATTAACATCATAGGAAAGCTTCAATTGTCCTTCATTGCCGAAAATGGAATAGAATTAATCAAAGAATCATTAACAAATGCCCTGAAAGTCGTAAAACAACCCAAAGAAACGCGAAATATCAAGATCTCCTACATTGGATCGCCATTTTACAGAATTGAAGTTGTTTCAAAGGATTACATCGACGCAGAGGGGATTCTCTCCGATGCCCTAGAAGTAATTCAAGGGAAAACAGAAGAATACGGCGGTAGTTTCGACTTCATACGGGATTAACGAGACTTTATTTTTATCTAGAGGCGCATTGATTATGACAAAACATCTTCAAAAGTGTGCTGAATGCAAGGAATACGGATTAGCAAATCCCGAATTTAAATGTCGTCTTTGTGGAGGTAAGCTCGAAAATGTGAAACCTCCAAAATTTTCATTGAACGACAAGTTTGGAAAATATCGGATCAAATATTTCAAGGAAGAATTCGAAAAGAAATACAAGTAAAAAAGATAATCAAACTAAAGTTCAATTAGTTCTGCATATTTCTCGTCAACAAGAATTCGTGCGTTTTTTAACGGAATGGCCGCAATATCCTCTTTTTCATATGGACCGTAGTTAATCAAGTCTATTCCAACAACCGGAGGCGTTTTCTTTAAGAATCTGATTACTACATAATTATAATCCTCCTTCACATTCTCTTTTAGTGAAAAAGATTGAGTCGCTCCTTCTTGAGTGTGGTTTTTAAAGAATTTTTCTTGCTTGACTTGTTCTGGTTCTATACCATCAATCTTCTCCTCTACTTCAAGATCCAACCTTTCCAATTTTTTTTGAATTTCGGATTCCTTATTAATAAAAGATACATCCACATATTTTTTAACGGATATTTTTTTCATTTTATCAAAACCCTTGAAAGAAGCAACTAGATTTTGGAACAAGAGCTTTTCTGCTTCGATTACACCATCGTAATCGATTTCTTGATTGGCTAATGCTCTATTAATTAATTTTATTTCTCGCATTTTCATCAGATCTGTCAGGAGAAAATTAAAATTTTGCTTGTAAGCTTGTGTCAAATTTGATCTTATTTTATTTTCAGGATTAACTTTCAAATCGATGAATGAATCTCGATTTCTTTGATATTCTTCGAAGATTTCCGGAGTTAGGGGTGTTAATTCGATAAATTGAAACTCCTGAAGCCATTGCTTGTATAATTTCTCGTAAGCTGTATTTAGATTCATTTTAATTAAAATATTTTTGGTATGTGATTTTGCATGGTGATCTGAAAGTTAAAAAATTTATTATTAACATATCAAGGAAGC
>JBHLMB010000131.1:0-6916 GCA_048938565.1 Promethearchaeota archaeon
ATGTCCATCACAATTTCTTGAAACCTTGTTTTTTTGCTGTTTATTCTTTCCTTAGGAATACCTATAGTCTTTAAAGAAACCTTGGTTACTTTTACCATCGTTTCTACGGTTTCTTTTATTGTTTGAACAGATTTCCCATCGATTATTGTCTTTAAATCAATATTTTTATAAGAAAAGAGGTCTTCAATATAGCTGTATGTATTGAGATAATAATCGAAAATATCTTCCTTCATTTGGTTATTAAAGTTTTTGAGCAAATCCATTGTTTATTTTTCACATTTAGCTCTGAATATTCGTTAACCTTTAATACATATAGGTTAATCGATCTAATAAAATTAATTACATCTATTTTAAATAAAATAATGCTCAAGAGTTCTTTTTATTATGATGTGAATTACATTGATACTATCATCCTATAATAAAACTTTTACTCTTGCTTATATTCTATCTCATACAGAGCACTTAAAAAATACAATATTATCTATATGAATACCTTCAACTACAACAACATTGCAATGGATTATCACAATAAGAGAAAGAAACCTTGGAATGCGCTTGCGGAATTCTTAGTTAAGGTCAAGGATAAGGAAATCCTACTCTCGGGTCTTAGTTTGGATTTAGGATGCGCAAACGGTAGGAACTTCGAATTGTTTAATCAATTTTCGGATAAGATCATAGGGATTGACAATTCTCTTGAGTTTTTGCGAATAATAACTCGTATAAAAAAAAGTTCTCAACATCCAGCTAAATCAACGCATAAAGTTCACATTGTCCTTGCCGATATGCGGTATGTTCCTATCAGATCTGGTGTTATTGACAATGTTTTTTCCATCGCTTCGATCCATCACATTCAATGTAAAGAAACAAGATACGATTTAATGCTTCAAATAAAAGGAATACTTCATAATGACGGAAAAATTATACTAAGCGTGTGGAGAAGGTGGCAGAAAAAATTTAGATATTCATTTATTAGAGAAAAACTGAAGAATAATTATTCATCCAAAAGAAAGAAAAATCAAGGAGATTATCTCTATGAATTTGGAGATAAAATTGTAGCTTGGAATGTTCCTAATAAAAATATAACTTACGAGCGATTTTATCACTTTTTTTCAAGGAGGGAGTTTAAAAGAATGTTAAAAAGTTTTGAAATAATAATGGTTAAAAAGCTTGGAGGGAAAACTAATAAGGATAATTTCTTTACCATCGCTCGTAAGAGAGAACTCTAATGACATTCAATGTTGTAGAAAGCATCTAATAAATATCTTTCATAATCTATAAAATGGTCTTTTACAATAGCCGCGCTAATTTCAATAACGCGGAGAGAGATATCACAATGGAAAATACCGTGAATTGAACTTTCTTCATAATAAGTTGTTTTTATCAATTTTCTTCGAATACCATGCCAAATAGTAAGTATATGACTATTTACCCAGTCGTTTTTCTTCCTAAGAAAAGTAACTCCAATCGAAGTATGTGTGTCTATGCTTTTTTTAACCATTCGCGGATGATAATAATCAGAAAGTTTGCACTCCTCCCAATTTATCTCAATTTTTCCAATTGGCCCCCAAATATCATCATAAATAGTTTCAGTTTCTAATATTATGGATCCTCGTGCTTTATTTCCAGAAATATGGGTTTCATTAAACCATATTGGCATCAGGTTTATTTTTATGTTAAGTTCTTGGTTATTGTATGTATAAGTTGTTTGCTGCATTATTTTATAATAATTATTTATAGGATAAATAATATACTCTGCTTTTAAATATTGAGATTTTAGGTCTTCCTGAGAGTAACGATAAAAATGATATAAAAATTTTATTAGATAACTATTCTGAGTCTTCTATTAATTTTTTCCCTTCTTTAATCCATGTTTCGATTCGCGTCACAGAAGCTCCTTTTAATAGTTTTCCCATTTCCTCAGGATCACTTTCACATAATTCTTCCACACAACTAATTCCTAATGTTTCAAATTTTTTTGCGGTTGTCGCTCCTAATCCCGTGAGAGATATCAAGGGAGTTACCGATTCTTTAGGAATTAAACTTTCTTTCTTGGGCGTTTTCGATTCGATTTTTGGCGTTTTTTTGACTATCTCTTCTTTTTCTACTTTAGGCTTTTTCTCTTTAATTGGAATTTTTTGTTTTATTGCAGCTTTAGGTTTTGCTTTCATTGTTGGTTTTGAAGTTTTTTTCTTCTTTTTCACTGTTTTTGGCTTAAAAGACGTTGTTTTCTTTTCTTTTTTTACGAATGGTTCTCGCTTCTTACTCGTGCTTTTAGGAACTTTGATTTCCTTTAACTGCTTTATATTAGAATCGTATGATGTTTTTCGGAAATAATCTATATTAATTCCAAATTTTTTAAAATCGTTTAAGTCCTTGCCAGATTTCTTAATTTCGGTTAAAGAAAATCCTTTTGCCTTTCTTAAACGATATAAGCTCTTTCTTGAGGGTGATTTTACATAGGGTATAACTTTGCTTTCCATGACAATAACCATTTAATGTTGAGTATTTCGTGATTTAGTAAACATTCTAAACCTTTTATTTTTTTCTTTTTTTAAAGACTCAATTTCCCATCAATAGATTTAAAATAATAAATAAAATAATCAAAAGGAAATAATATCTAGATTTTTTAGATTAAGGAGCGCTTCGTAGACTTTAATATGTTCTTCAAACAATTCTTTCGCAATTCTTAAGGGAGAATTAGTACCATTACATTTAAGGGCAACATCATAATCAAATTGACTAATTAAACCCATAGATAAGATCTTATCTAAAATACTCGATACCACTAATAGCTTTGGAAATAACTCCGCAATCTTTCCTCCCATCGTGAGATTCTCAATATCAGCTATTAAAGATTGAAACTTACTTTTATCGGTAGTTGATCGGAAGATTTTTAAATCAGACTCGTGTTTCTTCCAAAATCGGTTTGCTATCTTGCGTAAAACCTCCTTTAACTTGGTTGCGTCGTCGTCTGCGTCAGATATGGAACAAAAAAGAACTTTCGATTCAGGGTGGAAAAAAATAACTATAGTTGAATCTTCAGCTTCGATGATTCTCATGATCTCATCAATCTTCCTTCCCGTAGCCATGGCCTTTTGAACGGAATCTATTGTTTTATTGATGGCATTGAAGAATCCTGGAAATAATCTGCCATTGGCTTTTTCATTCTTGAACTCCTTAAACGAAGATTCTAAAATCGATATGCCATTGTTGCTATCAATCAAATAGACCTTGTAAATCAATTTTAAGGAAAGGAAGAATAATTTTTTGTTACAATCCTAATAAAAATACACCTTTAAGAATGATAATCATTAATGTTATAAGGTGTTGTTTTTATCTATATAACAAATTATACAACTTAAATTTTAAAATATGAAAATTATAAGACTAAAACATATTGGAACAACGATCTTGTTCTCTACCCTTATTATTTCTACTTTTTTGATTCCTTCGATGCAAGTAATTGATTTCACGCTATCTAACAATGAAATACGCTTAAAAAGTTCTGCAACAGGTGTTTCCAACTATTCTATAACAAGTTATGTTAATTACGATGTGGAAATCAATTTTTCAATAACCCAAAATGATGAAAACGGAACATGGTATTTTAAGTATCCTCGACTAAATGATCGTCAACCAGAATCTCCCTTGACGGAGTACACACCACCTTATCAAGTAAGCGAATTATTATATAATTCCATTTCACATCCATCAACTATGGTACGAGACGAGTTCAATAACACTTATGATCTCTACAATGGAACTATTTTTGAAGGGGAAACAATAACATTAAGTCAACACTACAACATCACTTTAAACAAGATTAATTTTGAAAATATTGAATATTTAGATATCGAAATGTCCGATTATAATCTGGCTGATCCGATGTTTACCCTTTACGGAAATAATACAATGTTATATTACAATACAAGTGATCCTGAACTAGTTACACTTTCTAATTCAATTACAGCAGGCTATACAAATCCTGCAATGAAAGCTAAAAGAATCATCCAATGGGTTGCAAGTAACATTAATTACCCAGACACACCAATGCCTGCACAAGAGATTGGTGCCTCGGCAGCGTATGATAATCGTGAAGGAGATTGCTCGGAATTTTCATCATTGGCCGTGACATTAATGAGGATTCAAGGTATCCCTGCTCGTAAAGTCTCTGGCTTGCTTGTAACATCTAATACAGACTTCCAACCTGCTCCCGGATATACTAAAACATTTACTGTTGACGAATCCACTTCGAATTTTGGAGGTCACGCTTGGATTGAATATTACATTCCAACCATAGGTTGGGTTTCTTGTGAACCTCAAAGAGCAGATTTATGGAAAACAAGTAGTTATCTTACATTCACACAAAATATTGGACAATGGTTTACTTTTCCAGACTACTATGGAAATCCCGAAAATATAAGTGAATTCAATGGTCTTTATAGCGGCACAAGTTATGGAGATTTCGATTTTTTATATACTTTTAAATTAACAGTGATCGACTCGTATTTTCCCCCTGGTTTAGACTGGTTTACAATAATTATTATTGCAAGCATAATAGGTGTCGTAGCGGTGGTTTCTATCGTGATAATTCGCACGATTATAGTCAAAAAGAGAAATAAAAACGCTTGGTAATCTTTTTTTCCACTTTTATTATTCAAATATAGGTTTTCATTAGTTCTACTAAGTTATCACTAAAATCTGGAATGCTATTTTCGATATTTTCTATGCCATGATGCTCTTCGATGAAAAAAAGCAAGTAAAGGTTGTATTTATCGACATTGATTTTCTTGAATACAATTTTTTTAGACTCGTCGGCAATACCAGAAGATACCAAGAAATCCCTCTTTAACATCTTGAATTCCTTGAATGTTTTATAAAGCGTTTGAAAGTGAGGTGCTGAGATTTCAAAGCACTTGTTAGAGATCTCGTCATTGGTTGAATAGTTGGAAAGAATGATGCCTTTTTCGTTTAATAAGAGTAAAGCTGTGGAGTTAGTCTTGTTTGCCAAGATTCTCAATTGATTTTCGAAAAGCTCGCGATTAGGACTCAGCTGTGACAGGCCAAACGAATATGCCGAAATCAGGGAATAATGATCGAATATCGAAGTCTGAAAAATTTTTACGAAAAAATTTGACGAGTATTGCTTTATTTCTTCCGTGATCTCTGTACTAAGTTCCTTGAGTTCGCTTACTTCCTTCAAATCGGGGTCGTATTTGTTAAGACATACGACCAGAGGAGGGAATTCCTCGAGTTCTTTAAGCGTGTCTACAATACGCTTGAAAAGTTCGGTAGAAATATCTATTCTTCGTTCGTCTTGTATGTCTATAATATAAAATATCAAATCTGCGTTGTATAAATATATCTTGCTTTGTTCTAGATATTTCTCGCGATACTTTTTCTGTCCTCCTAAGTCCCAGATGGAGATCTGCGAGTTTTGCTGGTCAAATAAGTGCTCCTCAGTTCTTTCTATGCCTTTTGTGGGAAGTACTTTCACGATCTCTGAATATTTTTTGTTAACTCCCAGGAGAAAGCTAGATTTTCCTGCTTTATCTAAACCAGTGAAAACGATCTTAATTTTTCTTTTAGAAGAGAATGGATCTTTTAATTCACTCGTGAATTCGGTTAAGACTTCTTTCAGGTCAAGGATGCATTTCGATTGCTCATCGTAATTCATTGATTCTTGTACTGCGGTTGCGGCTTTATCGAGAAGAATCCTGAGATATTTCATGTTCGTGTAAAAAAAACTGCTATTTTTTTCTTCTATCAATAACGTGATCGTTGCGGCTTTCGCTTGACCTCGAGCTTGTTCGTCAGCGATTAAAAAGAAATATGTAAGACCGTTATAATCAAGGTCGGGAAAAGGTAATATTCCAAAATAATTTATTCCATCGATCTGATCTCCGTTTTGATAAACCGAGTCTCCCATTAGAAGGCTGATAGTCTTCATGGCAATCATCGAGCGAGCGAGCTCGTCCAAATCTTCAGGTATAAAAAACGCTGGGGTTGGCCCTTCTTCGTCAAATATAGAAAGGACTATCGCTTTTATTATTTCTTGTTTATTCTCTGGCATGCTGGTACCTATAAAAAAAATCCCGATCTTTTTTATGGAAATAAAAATGCAAATTGTTTATCCTTTTACTATCAATAAAAATGTATAAAGATTTATAAAAATCCACTTTTCTATATTAATTAGTATCAGCTCATCTATTTATGATATTGGTTTTGGAATTAATGTGAATACAAAATCAATAAATTCTGGGTCACTTGTATCTTAATATTAGTCCTTCACTAATTTTTTTATTCAGCATTAAAGTCGTAAAATGAATCACATTAAACCTTTTTTTTTTAAGATATATCAAGTGCTCAAAAATTATGAGAGAGAAATAAGAGAAGTATGGGTCGAATTGACCGATATTGATTTCTTTAATGACTTGGATGGTGTATCTGAAATCACCAATTTTCTATTTAATTTTAATTTCATAAAGATTAAAAACGGCAATTATTCAAAAAATAAATATGTTGTAATAAAAAAAATTCCGTTTATCTGCGAATGTATGAGATTCGTTGATTTCGATTTGAAGGATCTGTCTGAATTATTGGACTTTAGAGGATTCGAATCTCTAATTCAGGAAATTCTTTCCAGGTATGGATATCATACAACGAAGAATTTTAGATTTTCGGATAAGTCGTCCCTAAAAACGAAACGATACGAAATAGATATAATTGCTATCAAGCAAAGACAGGTACTTGTAATCGATGCCAAACAATGGACAAAAAAAGACTCTTATGGTGCAATGAATGAGGCAGCGAACCTACAATATAAAAGAGCAGAAGCTTTAAAAAATAATTATGTCATTTTCTCTGATTTATTGCAGGATTTAACAGGATATCATCCGAAAATAAAAAACACATC
>JBHLMB010000132.1:0-6902 GCA_048938565.1 Promethearchaeota archaeon
AAAGCAGAAAATTGACATACGATTATCGCAATGTCAGCATGGATTTAATTTTATAAATTTAAACCTTATTCTTAAAATTCATGTGTTGATTAGTACCAAGGTTATTTATTATGGCGGGAAGAAAAATGATCGTAAGGTACCAAAACAATAGTGGTTCCTTGGAAAATGCCGTTAAATTTCTTGAAGAAGTTAAAAAAAAAATAAATTACATTAACCTGACCGTGATTGTTGAAGACAAAGATATCAAAATAACGCTACAAGGAACCAGGGACCTCCAATACTTGGCAAGAGAACGCTTGGAAGCCCTAGCTGAGAAGTATTTAAATGCTGAGTAGTTTTTAAACTTCCCAATCTGCGATTCTCTCTAAGCACTTGACATATAAGGTTCGTACCTCGTTAAGGTCGGATGTTTTAAGCACATGTAGCTTAAATTCCTTGAGAAGCGAGCTAAAATTAGGAAATTTTTCGGGATTACATTTAGTCAAGAAAGCACAATTAAGGGCGTTCATAAAGTTGGAGGCGTCCTTGCTCACATGCGTCTTTATGGCTTCTTTTCCAGCTTCCATAATTTCATGTGAAACTTCGGAAAAGAGATCAGAAACAATGCTTGATTCCTTTAGGTTTTGTCCCTTGATCGCTTGTGATTGAACCAGTTTTCTTCTTTGAATTGGATCTAAATATGCCATTTTTGTCTTTACTTGCTTTTGTGCGTCTACACAATCAATCTTTTCTAATATCGATTGTTTTGTGTTACTTTCGGAAGCAGGCACGATTTCTGATTCCGTCTCGACTGTAATAGGTTTTTGATCCACGATTTGTTGGAAAAGATTGATGGGTTCTTCATTTTCAAATAATTCCTTGATCAACGGTGAAGATTCTGGATTAATATCCATTACATCGGCGATGATCCTTATCATCTTATTTCTATTTTCTCTACGATTAGCAACCATCGGATATGTCTTCAATTTAAAGAAATCTTCGACTTTTTCAACCGAAGCAGCCCCCCTTAAATCCTGTTTATTCGCAATAATGGCAGAGCGAGCATTAGGAACCTCGCTCTGGATGAGTTCTAGGAAAAAAGTGCTTTTTTCCATATTTTTTTGCGTAGAATCTATGACAACCAGAACTGCCTGACTCCCACGAAGAAATCCCTTCCATAAATATTTAAATTCGTCTTGACCAGCAAAATCGAACAATCTAAACTTCAATTTACCGATTTGAATTGTCGCAACATCACCTGAAATGGTGGGTATGTGTTGAAGGGGCAAGGCGTCCATTTTAATAAGAGATTTGATTGTCGTTTTTCCAACTCCTGCAAATCCCACAACAGCAATCTTTGTTGGGATGTTTTGATGCATTTTGTCTATTTCAGTGTCCAGAGTGCAATAGTTTATCTTATCAAGTTGCTTTTTTAGGATCTCCATATGGTATCTTTTTTTAAACTTATTGTTAAAATTCACTAGTTCTTTCCTGATGTACCCAAAGAAATCATCCATCAAGCCAGTTACAAAAATAAAAATTAAGTCCGTGTCAGTATCTATGAGATACGCAATCTTGTATTTTAAAAAATTATAAAAACCAATTAGCTTTGCTAACTTCTTCTTGGTTTCGTTTTGAATTTTAAAGGATACGTCTTCGACTTCTGAAGTAGTTAAGGCGTTGCCATATGTCCTTTCATACACTACTTCGTTTTTTTTCACGATAAATACTTGTCGGAGCATCTCTAAAAAATCTGTTTTTCTTACTTAAAAACATAATAAAAGATTTGATTTATAAACTTCTGGAAGTAAAAAAAAATGAAAAGTAGAATTAAAATAATTATTTAGGTTTTTGGAGTTTTTTCTTTTCTGCTTTTTTCGCTTTTTTCTCCGCAGATTTCTTGGTAAAGTAAGCATCTTCAAGAACCTTGATGTATTCGATTAGAACTCGATCAGCCTTGGACTTTTGCTCGTATTCAGATTTGATGATGTTAAATTGGTATTTAGGAAACAACAATCCGATATAAAAATCATTAATCAATCCATAATATTCTACATTTTGATCGTCTCTGAAGACATGCACTAATTGAGTTTCCCAGAGCCATTTAAGAACTTCGTCCAAATCGTCGACTCCTTTTTTCTTGAGTTTCTCGAGGTCATTTTTTGTGACAATTGCCGTCCTTAGCAAGCGAAGCGTTTCGTAAATTTGGGGATTAGTGAATCCTTCCACGATTTTTAAGTTATCTTCTTCTAAAGGGACATAATTAGAAAAAAATTTCTTTGATTCAGTTTTGTAATCCTTAACAAGTTTCGTTGGTAAGCCTCTTTCCTGGGGATTTTCAAGTATCTTTACTGGTGGAATTCGAAGCATTAAGATATCACTAATAAGGAAGACAATTTCAGAAAGCATTCCCTTAACCGAAGACTCTTTAATGATTTCTCTTTTTACCAAGTCAATTATCACTTCGTTTACATCAATGAACCCTTCCCTGAACTTGTCGTTTAACCAGATTTGGAGCTCAGATTTAGAAACAACGCCTTCGTCTCTTAATCGGTTTATTATTTTTCGCTTGACTTCGTCCTGATAAGTTAGGGCAAGTTGTTGTTCTAAATTTAAAGTGGGGTACACTGCCAATCGCCTGTATAAATCGGGTAATGTTAAGTCCAGAGTATCTTCTTCTATGCTCCGCAGGATCGATCTCGAAATATCCGCAAGGCCACCCTCGTACGAGTCAGGATCTTCGTCCAAGTTCATTAGCAAGAGGATGTAATAGTTTTTTTCAGCACCAGTGTAATAGGAGGCTATATTCAACGAACCAACCATCAAGCTGATAATTCCCGTATCGCCGCTATATTCGTGCGTGCTATACACGTGCATTAAAGTCTGGTCAGTTACATTTATCTCAGTGGGATAACGCGCAACAATGACGTTACCTACCAAATCGTCCCATTTCATGATTATAATTCCAATAGGCACTTACTTTTCACCTCCGTCTTTAATATCAGTAGTTTTCTTAGGTGTTTTTGCCGTCATACTTTTCTTTGGAGCGACTCCAATGGGTTTTTTTGCTTTTTTACTCTTTCCAACGCCCAAGATATCTGACAAGGACAAGTCGTGTATTTCCCAGTGGTCTCCGAACTTTTTAACGATAAAGCTTTCTTTTGAGGGATATAACAGCGATTTTGAAATTGGTTTTTTAGACGAAATCGTTTTTATCAATCCCTTCGATTTCTTGACGAAAGTGGGTATAAGCGACAACGCTGGAAGCTGAAAGGGATATTGCAACAATAATCATCAAGAAGTAAAATAGGGGCATTCCAGGCCAAATTTCCATCATTTTAACTTCGACAGTAATGTCTTCAGTCGTGATCGTGTAATTTTCCCTGCGGATCGATACGGAAGCAGAAATGGTTTCAGAGGTAAAGAACACTTCAGAAGGTATATTCGTGATTGTTACAGTATAATATCCCTCTGGTTCAACAAGAGTAAAGTCATAGGTACGACCCAGAAAAGTAACATTCATATCTCCAGGAACAATGTCAGTTATGGGATCTCCACTTAGTTCATCATACAAATACACATTAATCGTTAGGGAATTTCCCGAAACAACCGAATATATTTTGGCTAATGTAGTATCAAAATCTCTAAGATTAATATCGATGGAGATAAAAGCAAACATAATCTGGTAGAATGGTTTTTGAATGTAGACAATAACTGAATAAGATCCAACTTCCATATCTTCAGTTCCAATGTCAAGGGAATACAAGCCATTTCCGATGTCGTTTAAATACACGGTCCTTTCATAGCCTGTGAAGTCGTTTCTTACCTTGCTATAAGCAATGGTAGCCCCGCTGATTCCAAGATCCGTGAGGACCGTTCTATAATTAAAATAAATAACTTCTTCTTCCCCAAGGTAGATGTTAAAGGATTCTGAAAGAACCGAAGTCGATTCATTAAGCTTTGTATTAATTGCGTTTATTGTGAGGTTAATCTCCCTCGTGGGTACATAATCTTGAAGTGATTGCGCTTCGTAGTCTTGCTTGTCGGCATCCACATTCAAGCTCCATGTATCTATATTAGGAAAGTCAGAACTTCTTAATGTAATCACATACCAACCGCTATTAAGACCTGTAAGTTCTTGATCTCCCAATCCGTAATTAATACCTTTAAAATATACATCAGCACCAGTGATGCCTGTCCATACTCCAGAATTGTTATATTCGTAATGCACATAAATATCAAAATATTCGTTCCAAAACACTTCAATTGTACTCGTATTAGTGGTCAAGCGAGTGTTTAGTGGAGATATTCGAATATTCACGATTTCAGAATCAGAACCATAACTTGGCGATACTCCCGTAATTAGAGCCCCATATGTTCCTTCCGTCCACGACACTCCAGGTTCTATCTCGTCTGAAGTGCTGATGTTTAATCGATAGATACCATAACCAAGATCAGAAAACACCAATGGGTTCGTGTTTACGCTAGCACCTTCTAATTCCAAATCCATCGAAACCGTACCGTTCAATCCACCTTGATATATTGTTTCATTTTCATAATAACTGAAATTTAATTCAATCATGAATGATTCTCTTAGCTGGCAGAACACATCCGGTACAGGGTTGATCCTTGTCGTATAGTTGACGTATACAATTGCTGGATCCGTGCTATTTACATCAATTACAGCAAAATCTGTAAATGACAATACCACTCTTGCATCATCAGTAAGATCCAAATCATCTGCGCACGCCAAATTAGCGTGATCTTCGCCCGCCCATCTAACCGAAAACGATATGTTTCCGTTAATCGTTGCGTTCCTCCAATGTAATACTGCAATACCCGAAGAATTGGCATTTACATTCCCCAAAGAAATCGCTTGAGAGCCCGAATCGTAATAATACGAAATATTAGTAATTTCAGCATTATACATGTCTGCCCCATCTTTCGTTAAATGGAGAGCAATAGATGTCATGTTCACGGGATCAAATGTAAGACTATATACGCCTTGCGGATTGACACCTCCTACTAGATCGGTAATGAATTGCGAACTGGTGATCTCCGTCATCACTCCGTTTAATTCGTAAAGAGGCCTAACCTCATAATTCGTCCCGCTGAGTACGTCTTCGAATTGAGCGTATCCCGTTTCGTCTGTAGTTGCTGACCAATTAATGTCTGGGTTCGTAGAGTTCCAAAGATACACTATGGCTCCTTCCACGGGGCTTCCATCTCTATCCCCTACATAAACTTCGACGCTATAGTTGAGAGAGGCCTTATTATAGAAGTAGTAATTAAGAGGGACATGTAATTTCTCGTTTATTTGGTCGAAATGCGTTTCTAAGGCTGAAGCAGATGTTATATCCACGACATCAATAAATTCCCAAAATTTTATGTCTAACCTGTACTCATGACCATCATCGAAACTATCGAAATCGTTATTTATTCCAGCACGAATTTCCGTAGAGGTTCCGGCATTGTACACCACTGTTCCGTTAAAATAATTCATGACCATGTTAGGATTACTCATAGTGTAGTTTTGCATGAAGATCCCAAAGGCGTGTTTATTAACTGGTGCTCCCGTAGCGTGTACAATCAAGTAATCGTTCCATTCGATGCCCGCTGTATTAGTGAGGTCATCAATAGCTATGCCATCGTAAATATAATGACTTGTATCTGGATTTGGTGTAAAAGAGTAATACGTGTTCATTGGAATTAAAGTATCATTGTCAATATAATGATGACCAAATGAAATGCTCCTTTCGATGCTCCACATATTATAGTCCCAATAAAATGTGCAAATATCAGAAACTATCATGTCAAATGTGTTGGTCCATTCAACTTCGAATTTAGAAAACACAGGCCCTAATGTGATATCAGGATCTTTTATAATACTATCAATATCGTGCGTTACAAGCGAAGCAGGAACGGTAGAATTATAAATAGTATCGAGTTCTGATAAGCTAAGAAGCCGATCGAACATTCTGACTTCGTCAATTGCTCCGTCAAAACTAGCAAGCGGGCCTCCACTTAGGGAAGCACCAATCGTGAGGTTACTTGGATCTGAATATTCTACTAATTTACCTATATCTCCAAATGCACCACTACTAGTTACGAAATCAGTGTCGTCATTATATCTAAGTTTATAGATTTTATTTCCAATATCGACTTCCAATGCAATGAATGTCCACGATCCAGTTGAAATAATATTTCCACTTCCAAATGTGCCCGATCTTTGTTTATTTCCACCATCTATATACATAAATATCTTTTGATCGTTTATTCCCATTTCAAAGATCGCTCCATTTGTTTCATCAGCTTTCGCAAAAATGACATTTTGCGTGCCAAAGGATGTTGGAGTGGAATATAATTCCGTGGGATTTATCCAGGCCGTCAACGTGAAGGTTGGTTGGTAGTTCTTGGCATTTCTTTCAAAAAATTCTCCTGAGCCCTCTAGGAGATCTCCAAAATATGCATATTGGTTTTCTGCCCGTGATAAATTGAGTGCGTCACCTGCGATACCCTCGACCCATTCTGAACCGTCAGTATATCCATCAATATATCCTAAAGAACCAACTCCATCATAATCTGCGTCTAATTCCTCATCATCACCTTCCAAGATTATCGTAAAATTAGAATCTTCAGGTGTTAAAGAATATGCAGGTATGATTATTTCCGGTGCGAGCGAATAAGTGCTATGATAATTAGGTTGGCCATTTTCAGTTTCAACGTTCCTGAGCGTGTTCACGCCAGTACCCTGATACATTTTGATCAGGAAATTCGAGCTAAAGTCCGTGGAATCTTTTATTACGGTCAAGTTTGTATCAGAAATATACGAGTTCGTAAAATCAGTACCATAATCGTATCCAGTAAGACCGGCCTCTTCGTCGTTATAATACAAGAAATATGTGGAGTTTTCTCCAGCAGGA